>JANOHG010000242.1:0-4480 GCA_031406375.1 Archangiaceae bacterium
CCGGTTGCACCGAACTTGACCGCACGGGGTCGTGAGTTGAACCGTCGCGTCGAGTTCATCGTCATCGAGAGGTAACCAATGGCCAGACTTTGCGCAGTGCTGCTTGCGATCGGGCTCGCATCCGGCGCTTGCTCGGGCAGCGGCACCGGCAGCACCGGCGGAATGCCGAATCCGCCGCAGGTCTTCCTCACCCCGCTCGAGACGACCACCATCGCTCGCACGCTGAAGCTGCGAGCGAACGTTTCGGGCTGCGACAAGGTTCGCGGCATCGAGATTCACCACGAGAAGAAGTTCCTCATCGCCTACGACAACCCGGCGAAGGTGCCCTTCGACATCGAGTTGCCCCCGAGCCTTTTCGGGCCGCTGTACCAGTCGCTCGGGATCGCACTGAAGCTCAATCTGCGCGCTCGGGGCGTTTGCGAAGATGGCCGCGACAACACCTCGAAGGGCGTGGGGGTGACGTTCTTCCCGGTCGAGTCGGTGGTAGCTCCGACTGGAATGAACACCACGGCGTTGCCCGATGCGTTCATCGCCCAGGGCGGCGTCGGGGGAGAACCGACCACCTTCATCGGCTGCGTGGGCACCGCCGATGGCAATGCGCTGGTGCGGTTCGACACGGCGGCAAAAGTGGTGAGCCTGAATCAGAGCCTTCCTTTTCCGTGCTCCTACCACTCGGTGATCAGCGAGAAGAACATGGCCACTGGGCTGCGGTGGTTGATTGAACCTGGCGTCGGAGTGTTCGCCTTCGATTCGCGACCGGGCTCGCCGTTGAACATCACCACCTTTCAGAAGGGCGTGATTCCCAATTTGGGAGTAGGCCCAGATGGCGACGCGATCATCTGGGACTCGAAGGCACTGCCATATGCCCGTATCTTCCGGGTGCCGAAGGTCGGAGCCAGCGCGGTTCCGGTGTGGAGCAACGCATTCTCGGGGATCATGGCGGGAACCCCGGTGGTGAGCATGGATGAGGTGCGGGTGATCAGCTGGATCTCGATGCTTGGGCAGTTCAAGGGAACGATGCAGGTGCAACGCTACCGGTACGAAACCGGGGAACTCATCTCGGCGACCGATTTGGCCACCATCGAGTACGGCGAGTTCAACACTCCAGTCATCCCTGCCGCGGCGTTCAACGCGAGCGGAACGCTGGTGTACTTTTCCTTTCAGAACGTCGGCAACGCCCGCACCACCTCAGGGGTCGTCGCCTGCGCGAGCGACAGCACCACGGGGTGCTTCAGTGGCGGCTCGAGCTGGCAGAGTCCGCTGCTCGACGCGGTCATCGTCGCTGCGGTGCCGTTCGCGAACGGGGGGATGATCGCCGCGGTGGCAGGGAAGAAGACGTTCTTCCTTTCGGCGGCGACGGGCAAGGTGGTGAACAGCTTCAATTTGCCGATCACGCCCGATGGCAGCCTGCTGACGAAAGGCGCGCAGCCCGGAAACGGAAATGACTTCTACCTTCTCAATGGGCCCGAGAATGCCGGCTACCCGACTGAGATCGTGGCCGTCGACAGCCCACAGAATGGCGAGCTTTGGCGGGTGCAAATAGAAGGCGGGCAGACGCCGTTGAGCGCGATGAACATTGCGATCGACGATGGCAATCAAGCGTGGCTGCGGGTGGGGCCGAACATGGTGCGTCCGAGCTCTTTGGTGCAGTACCGCACTCAAAAGGGAGCCAACTTGCCGCCGGCCGACGGTGGCGGCTGAACTGCCTGGTCGGGAGGCGCTGCATGCCGAACTAAAACTTCGGCCGACGGGCGGGAGGATGGAGCTCATCGAAGCGCCCGTCGTCGGAGTCAAAATTCGGGGCGACTGGTACGTCATCGCCGCCAATGACATCGCCGTGTTGTCGGAGATCGGCGACCTCCAGCGCACGTCGTTGGGGTGCGAGCTCGTTGCTTGGGGTACCGCGCCCTGGCCAGCTTCCACACTCTGCGCGCCACCCTGCGGAGCGGCCGCTCGACTTCTTCGTCCGCAGGCGGCGGCAGCGCCGCGAAGACGTTGCCCTCGCCGTAGAAGATGCCGTCGGCCACGGAAGTACCGCGTCAAGCCGCGTTGACCGGCGCTGCGCCGCAAGTTCAGTCGCTCATCCAGACTGTACGGAACCCCTTCGACTTCGGGTGCCAGTAAGCGATTTGGTCCGACCGCTCGCAGAACAGTACGTTGATCGCTGCAGAACGCAGAACGAGTTTCGCGGGCTCGTTGGGGGCGCACTGCCAATAGCCGTTGCCGCAAGCAGTGGAACGCGTTCCCGGCTGGACGACGTCGATCACAATGTCGGGATTGCGCGCCGTCTCGTCGATTGAGACCACCAGCGCGGGATCGGGCTTCTGCGCCAACCACACCCAGACTCCGAACCCGGTCCCGTTGGTTTTCTGTAGCAGCCGTGCTGTGTCCTCAGCGCCGTCTCCGTCAAAGTCCGCCTGCGCTACTCGTACGTCTGTGGTCCCCCCTACACAGTTCGTCTTCGTTGCGAGAGCCGCCTCTTTCCATCCACGAGGCCACGCGGGGGCGGCATGCGCCAGCATCGAGCCGAACATTCCAATCAACAGGGTGAGGCTGGTTGGGCGCACGGGTGGATGTGGTAGCAAGACTGGGACTTGGCGCGTAAGCCCCTGATTTCGCTGGCGGTCGATTTCCGGGGCGGTGCCACCGAACCTCAGCGGAAGGCATCGGGCGCAGCACAACAGCAGCGCTGTCATTGCGTACGACTTTGTGTTCTCAGCGCCGGACCTGACTGTTGTCAAAATTTTTTGAGGATTGCCCCACATGTGCCGTTCATTCATCTGCGCGCTCGCGCTGGTCGCAGTCGTCGGCTGCAACACACCACCGCCAGGTTGTGATGCAAACGTTTGTGGCGGTTGCTGTGACGCTGCGGGCCAGTGCCAGGCGGGCGACACGGCTGCCGCTTGTGGCATCAACGGCCTGGCTTGCGATGTCTGCGTCACCACCCATGGCCAGGTCTGTTCGAGCTCCGTCTGTGTCAACGGGTCCGGTGGTGGCGGCGGCTCGGGCGGCGGCTCGGGCGGCGGCTCGGGCGGCGGCTCGGGCGGCGGCTCCGCGTGTATTTCCGAAACGAACCCAGCCTTTTGCCAGCGGATGAACCGCGTCTGCGGCCCCACGAGCGGACAAGACAATTGTGGCCTGGCGCGGGCCGTCAACGACTGTGGAACCTGCGGCCAGGGCAACGTCTGCAGCCAGGGCAGCTGCGTCTGCCAGCCTGAGTCGAACCCCGCCTTCTGTCAGCGGCTGGGTGCTCAGTGCGGTTCGCTGACCGCTCAGGACAACTGCGGTGCCTCGCGCTCCGCCTCCTGCGCCACATGCGCCGCTCCGCTCACGTGTGCCGGCGCTGGGATCCCGAATCAGTGTGGTTGCACCCCACAGACCAATCTGCAGTTCTGTGCACGTCAAAACCGCAGCTGCGGAGCGGCGAATGGCAACGACAACTGCGGTGTCGCCCGCCTGGTGACTAGCTGCGGAACATGCACCGGCGTCAACCAATGCGTGGGCGGCGCCTGCTCGTGTCCCTCGGAGACCAACGCCCAGTTCTGCGCGCGCCTGCAGGTCGCCTGTGGTCCGCACTCTGGCAACGACATCTGCGACAACCCGCGCAACGTCGCCAGCTGTGGCACCTGCTCTGGCTTCCAGACCTGCGGCGGAGGGACCAATCCACAGAGCTGCGGCTGCACCCCCGAAAACGACGCCACCCAGTGCGCGGCGCGGGGTAAAGACTGCGGCGCGCTCAGCGTGACTGACAACTGCGGCGGAGCGCGCACACTCAACTGCGGCACGTGCTCGGGCGTGCTCAGCTGCGCAGGCGGCGGCACCGCGAACGTCTGCGGTTGTTCGCCTGAAACGAATGCTGCCTTCTGCATCCGGTTGGGCGCCCAGTGCCGCGCCGTTACCGCCGCCGACAACTGCAACGTCACCCGAACAGTCTCCAGCTGCGGCTCCTGCCTCTTCCCCAAGTCGTGCAACGGCGCAAATCAATGCGCCTGCCCCGCTGAGAGCGACACCACCTTCTGCGCGCGACTGGCGAAGAACTGCGGCACGGTCACCGCCACCGACAGCTGCGGCTTGAATCGAACCGTCACCAGCTGCGGCACCTGCTCAGGAAGCAACACCTGCGGTGGAGCAGGGGCGACGAACGTCTGCGGCCTCCCGCTCAACGGCTCCTGGCACTGGCAGCTGCCGAACCCAACCGGCTTCAGTCTTATTGCGGCGTATGCGCGCACCCCGAGTGATGTCTGGGCGGTGGGTCAATACGGGACGACGGTTCATTGGGACGGGACCTCGCTCGTCTCCCGGCCGGCTCCAACCACCAATGCTTTGAGCGGAGTCTGGGCAGCCGCGGCAAACGATGCCTGGGCAGTCGGGGAAAACGGCACCGTCATGCACTGGAACGGAAGCACTTGGGCAGCGACAAGCAGCAACTCCACCCAGCACTTGAACGAGGTCTGGGGCAGCGGCCCGAACGACGTCTGGG
>JANOHG010000255.1:0-9159 GCA_031406375.1 Archangiaceae bacterium
CGCGCCGATGGATCCCCAGACCGCGGCCGCGTTGAAGGCGCCGCTGTTGGACAGGTGGAAATACTTCTCGAAGCTACAGGCGAAGGCCGAGGCGGATCGCGACTACACGCTCGGTTTTCTCGCGTCGAGAGAGCTACGAACCTGCGACTGCACCCGGGTGAATCCCGCGGCGGTCGTTCGTGCACTCGAGAGGAAAGAGGGCGCCGAGGCGGGCATCGCGCTGCTGACTTCGGAAGACCCGGCGAATACCCGCTGCGCCGTGTGCATGTTCGAAGTGTTTCCCCTTTGGTCCGCCCGCGCTCAGAAACAGTGCGCTGCGCTTGCCGATATGAACGATGCCGAGCTTGCGAAGCTCGAAAAATCTGACGACGCCAACGGGTTGCCGCCTCGGTGCCTTGAAGAGAGGCGGACCCGCAACGCAGAGCGAGCCCGACTGGCTGTCCCCGCGTTGGATCCGATTTCTGCCGCCAAGCCGCTGACTCGAGAGGGTGGACGCGAGGCCTCGGTCGCAGTCGCTGTGACGACACCGAAGCCGACACCGACACCGACACCGACACCGACACCGACACCGACACCGACGCCGACACCGACACCGACACCGACGCCGACACCGACACCGACACCGACACCGACACCGACGAATCGAGAAGCGGGAGCCAAGCCTCTTTCTTCGCCGCTAGGTGTGCAGCCTGCGGTGGCCGCTGCCGCGCCAACGGTTGACGTCGGTGCGCAGCTCGCCGTGCCGGGATCGAATCCCAACCTTCAGATGGTCGACGGTTACACGTACTACCGCCCGCCACCGCCAGGCAGCCTCGCGGATAGGAACAACGCCGCAGCGAGTAATCCGCTGAGCACCGACGGGGTCGGCAGCAAGCTGACCCCAGCGGCTGCGGTGGGGGTCAGCCCGACCGCGACGCCCAACGCTGCGAGCGCGAATCCTACGGTGGCCGCTTTGCCTGGACTTGGGGCGCCAACCGGGCCGCTTGGCTACGTTGCTCCCAGCAGTTGGGCGCCGATTCCACAGCGCGAAGACGGCCGCATTTACGTACGACTCTTCATGAGCAGCTCGTGTGTCGCCGAGGTAGAGCCTGGGCCCCTGCAGGCGCGCACCGGAGACCTGCTGCTGCTTCCATTCGAGGCACAGGCGCTGCAGGTGAAGAGCCCGTGTGGTGGGTTGGCCGAAGTGTATTTCGGTCGCGAGGCACGCCCGCGCGTGTCTGAGAACTTTGGAAACAACCGCCCGCTGAAGTTTGAGTTCAAGCGTCAGTGACTCTCAGTCACCAGATCAGCGGCAGGCTCATCGCGGGCCTGTTCGAGAAGGGTCTGGCGGGTTCGGTGACACCTCAGCTCGAAGCGCATCTGGCGGTGGTAGGAATTGACCTTCGCAACCTTGAGCAGACGTATCCCTATGAGGTGTGGGTACGTGGCCTCGAAGTCACCGCGTCCGAGTTGTATGGCGGTCAGGTGCTCAGCGATGGGCTTCGCAGGTTGGGCGCGCAGGTCGTGCGCACGCTCACCGACCAAGGAGTCATCAAGGGCCCGATGATTGCGATGGGCAGGCTGATGGGACCTAGAAGGGTGCTCAAGCAGATCCACAATCAGCCGGTACGCGGCGCGCATTTCCTGCGCATCCAGGTGGTGGAAAAAGGGAAGCACCACCTCGAAATCCACTTCAACGACGGAGCGATCGGCGACTTCGTCTCGGGCGCCCTCGAAGCGGTGGTGGTGCTGCTCGGGGGCAATCAACCGAGCATTCAAGCGCAGGTAACCACGCCCGAACGGTGCGTACTCGACGTCGCCTGGAGCTGAACGACGTCACGCCGATGGGCTCAATCCGCTCTTTTAGGCTACCCCTTCGCGGCGAGGAATTCGATCAGGTCGATTTTGGTCACCACCGCGGTGACCTTTTGCCCTTCTCGAACCACCGCCACGTTGTCCTGTGCGAACACGCCACGCAGCGTGGTGATGCTGGTTTCGGGAGTCACGACACCCTGCAGCGGCGCAACCAGCTTGTCGATCGTGTCAGTCAGCTTGTGGGTGGCGCTGATCAAGGCGTTGAGCAAGTCGTACTCGTGAACCATGCCGATTGCGCTGCCATCGGACTCGATGACGGGCATCTGGCTGATGCCATGGCGCTTCATGGCCTCGACCAGTGCTCCAATCTTTTCGCCTTTCTTTCCGGAGACCAGCGTCTGCTTGCGCCCGATGAGGATGTCGCCCACCGTGCCGGGTCCTTTGTCGTCGAGGAAGCCGTTGTCGCGCATCCACTCGTCTGAATAGAACTTCGAGACGTAGCTCGAGCCGCCATCGGGCAGCAGGACGACGACGATTTTCCCCTTGCCCGCTTCCTTCGCGATCTCCAACGCAACGTGCACTGCCGCGCCCGAGCTGCCACCGGCGAAGATGCCTTCTTCTCGCGCCAGTCGCCGCGCCGCGACGAAACACTGCCGGTCATCCACCTGACGAACCTGGTCCACCACCTTGAAATCCATCGCTCCGCACACCATGTCTTCGCCGATGCCTTCGACCTTGTAGGTGTGCGCCTCGCCGACTTTTCCGGTCTTGAAGAAGCCGGTGTAAATCGACCCAATCGGGTCGACGCCGATGTTCTGGATGTTCTTGTTCTTCTCTTTGAGGAACTTGCCGGCTCCGCTCATCGTTCCTCCGGTGCCCAGCCCGGTGACGAAGTAATCGAGCTTGCCGTCGAGCTGCTCGTACAGCTCGGGCCCGGTGGTGAGGTAGTGCGCCTCGATGTTGTCGGGCGTGTGGTACTGGTTTGGGTAGAACGAGTTGGGCGTCTCACGCGCGAGGCGCTTGGCGGTTTCGTAGTAGCTGCGGGGATCCTCGGCCGCCACGTTGGTCGGCGTCACCACCACCTGTGCACCCAGCGCCTTGAGCCGGTTGATCTTCTCGAGCGACATCTTGTCGGGCATGGTGAAGATGCACTTGTAGCCCTTCACCGCGGCGATCAACGCCAGGCCCATGCCGGTGTTCCCCGAGGTGTTCTCGATGATCGTCCCGCCCGGCTTCAGCAGCCCGGCCTTCTCGGCCTTATCGACGATGTGCACCGCCATCCGGTCTTTGATGCTGCCGCCGGGATTCATGAACTCGAGCTTGGTGAAGACGGTCGCATCGTTGGGTCCGGTGAGCTTGTTGAGCTTCACCATCGGAGTACGGCCAATGGCCTCGAGGACGTTGTCGTAAACGTTGTTCATGCTGCTGCGTATATCGCTGGCTACCGTAACCTGCGAATCCGATCGGCCTTCATCAGCGACTCAATGCGTTCAAGAGTTTCCGCCTTGTAGACGCGCGAGCCGCATTTGGGGCACGCTCCTTGCGGTACGTCAGTGAGCACGACGATCTTTTCGCTCACCGTCATCCGCACTTCGACGAACCGCTGCTCGTACTCGCCGCCGCACGGACAACGGCCGTAATCCTTCTTTCCGTAGTCGGCGCGCATGCGGCGGCTCTACAGTAACAACCAACCGTGACGCGCGTTCCTCCTTCTGACGGTTCCTCCGCGCCGCCACAGACGCCCCGATCCCCTGCGTCCAAGCCGGGATCAAAGGCCTCCGAGGTGGCGTCTTCACCCAGCCAGTCGAGCCACCTCGAGAAGGAAAAACCACAGAAGCGCAAGAGCGGCGTCGAAGTGGCCGAGTCGATGGCGACGCCCGAGGCGCAGCCCGAAGAAGCACGCTCAGCGCCGCATCACTCGAAGCTCGTCGAGGCCTGGCGCCCCAAATCCGAAACCTTGAAAGCAGGGGAGAAGAAAGCGAAAGAGGAACTCGAACAAGAAGAGAAGGCTGCCGAACAATCTCCTTCTGCCGACAAGAATCGCACTGGGTTCCTCAAGCCCGCCCTCAATTCACCCAAGCTGCCACTGCAGGCGCAGAAGAAGGTGAATGATGGCTTCGAGCTGGCACAGACCCAGCAAACCGGCTCGTTGCGCGCGCATCTGCCCGTGACAGGCACCCACCCCGTGCCGGCGGAGGGCGCCCCGAAAGCCGCGCGCCCACCTGACGCGTTCAGCGTTCTCCACGCCGCGCAGGAGCCCGGTGTTTATTTCCAGGAAGAAGGTCACCACGGGCCGGCGGAACAGGCCGACCCCGACTTGTCGGCGGCGATCGAAGAAGCGATTCGATTGCTGTTCGGCGTCCGCGGAATTCTTCGCGTCTCGGGCGGCTTCAACAAGGAGAACCAACCGGCGATCATCGTCGTCGCCACCCAGGGCTTCGGCGAGGCTTCGATGAAGCGAATTCCGCCGAAGGTTCATCGGTTCGAGACGATCCTCGCTGTTCCCTACGACTTGCTGCCGCTCAAGCGCGAGCAGCTGTGACAGCGCAACCTCTCATGACCTATCAAGAGCTCGAATCCTCTTTGCGTGCGCAGGTAAAGTTGGCCACTGGCGCTGACGCTTCCGCGGCCCCTGTTCTCAAGCTTAAAGGGGATGCCTCGAATCGCAGCTACTACCGGGTGGGCGCTGCTCCCAACTCGACGGTGGTGATGGTGATGCCGACCGACGCGCTGACGAAGAGCGAAGAGGCCACCAAGGGCGCCCCCCCCAAAGAGCTGCCCTTTCTCAACGTCCACCGGTACCTTTCGGCGCTGGGGGTTCGGGTTCCGAAAATTCTTCGCTACGACGAGCCCGCTGGGATGATGGTGCTCGAAGACTTGACCGACCTGACCTTCGAGGCCGCGCTGAAGGGGGGGGCACCCCACGCGCTCTACGCCAAGGCGGTGCGCTTGCTCGCCCGACTGCGTGCAGACGCCGAAGCCCGCCCCGACGCGTCGTGCATCGCCTTCGGTCGGTCATTCGATGAAGAATTGTATGATTGGGAGTTTCACCATTTTCGCGAATGGGGGCTCGAAGCGTGGAGCGGCAAAACCCTTTCCGCTGCTGAACGCGCGCAGCTCGATGCGATCTTTCGCCGGCTCTCGGCGCAGCTCGCTGCCGCTCCGAAGGGCTTTACTCACCGCGACTACCAGAGTCGGAACTTGATGGTGAAGGACGGCGAGTTGGTGGTGATCGACTTTCAGGACGCCTTGCTCGGGCCCCGCCAGTACGACCTGGTCGCCTTGCTGCGCGACAGCTACGTCGAGCTCGACCGCGCCTTCATCGAAGAGATGCTCGCCATCTATGTCGAGGAATTCAAAGCCAAGACCGGCGAAGAGATTGCATTGCCCGAGTTCACCCGTTTCTTCGATTTGCTCACGGTGCAGCGCTAGCTCAAGGATGCGGCACGCTTCGAGTTCATCCATCGGGTCAAAGGCAATCCGAATTTCCTCGTCTCGATCCCTGCCTCGCTTCGTTACGTCAAGGCCGCGCTGCTCGAGCAACCGTTGCTGGCCGACCTTCATCGCCTGGTCGCCAAGTACGTGCCGGAGCTTGCGTGAAGGCAATGGTCCTGTGCGCAGGTCTTGGCACTCGACTGCGCCCGCTTACCGCCAGATGGCCCAAGCCGGCGATGCCGTTGCTGGGTCAGCCGCTGTTTCGCTATGCCGTTGCGACGCTCAAACGCGGAGGCGTCACCCAACTGGGCATCAACAGTCACCACCTGCCAATCGTGATGGAATCGACCGCGACGGAAGAATGCGTACGGGCTGGGCTGCCGCTGACCATCAACCGTGAAGAGGGCGAGATCCAGGGAACCGGCGGCGGAATCCGTGGCCTGCGCGACTTCCTCGATGACGATGTCTTCGTCGTGCTCAACGGCGACGTGCTGTTCGGCTGCGACATCGCCGGTATCCTCGCTGCCCATCGCTCAAGCGGCGCCGACGCGACAATGGTGCTCGGGCCGCTTCCCAAGGGCGAGACGTACAACCCCGTCGAGCTCGATTCTTCTCACCGTGTGCGCCGCATCGCCGGCCACGGACCCGGCGGCGACAAGCTCACGTCATGGCACTTCACCGGCGTGCACGTGATGAGCCCGGTGGTGTTCGAGTTTATGAAAGAGGGTGTGCCTGAGGACATCAACCGCGACGTCTACCCGCGGATGCTTCAAAAAGGCCTCACCATTCACGGTCACCGTGTCGATCCTTTCGCCCACTACTGGAGCGACCTCGGCACCCCCCAACGCTATTTCGCCGCTCACCGCGATCTGCTCTTTGGCCAGGTCGGGCTTGGGCCCTTCACCGACGCTTCCCCATTCGAAGACACCCCGCGCGGCGCCGGGAATTGGTGGGCGCACCCCACCTCGAAGCTTGGCAATCTTCGCGGTGCAGGGCCTGCGTGGTTCGGAAAAGGGTGCGTGCTCGAAGAAGGCGTCACCGTTGGATCCGCAACGTCGATCGGGCCCGATGCGGTGGTTCGCGCCGGCGCGATGCTCAACCGAACGGTGGTGTTCGAGGGTACCGAAGTGAAGGGAAGGCAACTCTATGAAGACTGCTTGTTGGGCCCAGACGGCATGCGCATTGCCGTCGTCTGAGCGCGTCACGGTACCCAGACCCGCGGCGATGGGACTACAGTCGCTGACGCTTTGAGGCTCTACGCCCTAATAATTGCTGGGATGCTGCTCGCCGCGGTTGTTCCGACCGCGCTCGTCGCGGTTGTCGCGGTGATTTACGCCGACGGAATCACGATTCCCATTCTGGTGGCTTCCCTGGTGGGCCTCGCCCCTGCCGGCTTGCTGGCGATTACACTGGCTCGCCGCGTCACCCGGCCTCTGGCGGGCTTTCGCGAGTTCGCGATGAACATCGCCCGCGGCAAGTTTGGTGGCCAGGTCCCGCACCGAGCGGACGATGAGCTGGGCGAGCTGGCGAAGACGTTCAACTACATGTCAGCCAGCATCGAAGCCTACGACGCCGAGACGCAGCGGCTCGCCGACGACATCGAATCGGGGTACCTCGAAACGATTGTCGCGCTCGCCAACTCGCTCGACTCGAAGGATCCGTATACCCGCGGTCACGGGCAGCGGGTGGCAGAGCTCGCGGTGTCCATCGGTCGCCAGCTCAAGCTTTCCGAGCAGGAGCTTAAGGAACTGAAGTACGGCGGCATCCTTCACGACATTGGAAAGATTGGAATCGTCGAGACGATTCTTCTGAAACAAACGCGCCTCAGCGACACCGAGATGGAAACGATGCGCGCCCACCCGCTGATCGGCGACCACATCATCAAGCCTGTGCGGTTGCTGTCGACGGTGCGGGCCGCAGTGCGAAACCACCACGAATGGTGGGACGGTACGGGCTACCCAGACAGACTCAAGGGCGAGGCAATTCCGTTGATGGCGCGAATCATCGCGGCCGCTGACACCTGGGACGCTTGCACTTCGACCCGGCCATACCAGGTCGCGCTCGCTGAAGAAGAAGCCATCGCGGTGATTGACAAGCTCAATGGCCGCCACCTCGACCCAACAATCATCATCGCGCTCAAGCAGGTGATTTTCGATCGCAAGAATGGCGGCCGAACGCGGGTGGAAGTGAAGAAGGCGAGCTGAAAATTCTGTTCGGCGCTGGCTAGCGGGTCTTGATGCCGTGTTTGCGCATCAACCGGTACAGATACACGCGATCCACATCCGCCTCGATTGCGGCCTGACTCACCTTGCCGCTGTGGCGTTCGAGCAACGCGTTCAAATACACGCGTTCGAAGGCGTCAATCGCGCGCTGCTTCGCATCGGTGAACGAACCGGTGGTGACGGGCTGTGCGGGGGTGAAGGGTTGTCCTTTTGCGGATGACTCGGCATCGCTGAACGGTTGCGGCGCTTCGAACAACATGCAGCGCTCGAGGTGATTGCGCAGCTCGCGCACGTTTCCCGGCCAGCTGTGCATCTCGAGGCCTTTGAAAAACGCAGCAGTGAAGAGCCGCGGGTGGCTCTTGGGATTCGCGCCCAGCCGGGTGAGAAGGCCGTCAGCGACCGCCGCGATGTCTTCCGCATGGTCTCGCAGCGCAGGCAGGGCCACCCGCAGGACGGCGAGGCGAAAATAGAGATCCGATCGAAAGCGCCCTGAATTCACGTCGCCACGCAGATCGCGATGGGTCGCCGCGAGGATTCGCACATCGACTCTGGTCCACTGGTTCTGGCCCAACCTTCGAATCTGGCGATCCTCGAGCACGCGCAGCAGCTTCGGCTGCAGCTCTAGCGGCAGCTCGCCAATCTCATCGAGCAACACCGTGCCGCCATGCGCTTCTTCGAACACCCCCAACCGGCGCGAGACGGCGCCGGTGAAGGCTCCCTTTTCGTGACCGAAAAGCTCGGCTTCGAGAAGGGCAGCTGGCATCGCTCCGCAGTCGACCACCAGAAACGGCTTGCTGCCGCGCGTGCTCTGGGCGTGAAGATGCTGCGCGGCCCGCGTCTTGCCGGTGCCGGTTTCGCCTTCGATGATCACCGTCGATTCGGTCTTCGCCGCCTTCTCGAGAAGGTTGAACGCGATTCGCATCTGGGCCGACAATCCAAGCAACTCGCCAAAGCGCGTCGCTTCAGACACCGGTACGCCGTGGACCTTGTCGAGCAGCTCGAATCGAATCGTCGCCTGCCCAAGTTGCAGCACCGAGCCGTTGCGCGGGTAGCCTTCCCGAATGCGCACCCCGTCGATGAACGTGCCGTTGGTGCTGCCCAGATCGCGAACGACCGCGCGCTGGTCTTCGATCTTCACTTCCGCGTGGATCCGCGAAACCGTCGGGTCTACCAACGCCAGCTCGTTCGAGATTTCGGTGCCCAGCTGTGCCACGCCGGAAGAAACATTGAGCACCTTTCCCGTCGCGTCGTCCACCAGCTTGAACCCCAACACCGTGGGCGCGAGCCGATGTTCGGAAGTGATCGACAGTGTCTCGTTGCCAACCCGTTTGAAGTACGGTGACATCTCGAGTCGGGTCTTCTGCTGCGACGCCCCATCGTCGTCGTTTGGGTCTTCTCGCGGACGTTTGACCATCATCGGATCAAACTAGCTCGAAATGCCGTGAAACCCGCAGCAAGCTCTGTGGCCCTTCCTTGCGTCAAACCGCGCTGCGCCTTGATTTGAGCGTGCTCCCGTTTAAGAAGCATGACCCATGAAGCCTGCCGTTCTCGCCCTGTTGCTCAGCACCGGTTGCGCCACTGCCCACCTTGCTGGCAAGGCGCCTGTCACCGCTCGAGATCCCGGCATTCAGCGCGTCGTGGTGCTCGAGCCGTTCTTCGAAACTGCCGAGTGGAAAACAACCGTGAAGACCGAGATCGCCACTGTGAT
>JANOHG010000262.1:0-2494 GCA_031406375.1 Archangiaceae bacterium
GCCAACCTCGAAGGCAAGGGCGCAATCTCGATTCGCGACCTGGTGAAGAACTGTTTGCGAATGCGCCCGGATCGAATCGTCGTTGGCGAGTGTCGCGCCGGTGAGACGCTCGACATGCTGCAAGCGATGAACACCGGCCACGATGGTTCACTGACGACGCTGCATGCGAACACCCCCCGCGACGCGCTGTCCCGAATGGAGACGATGGTGCTGATGGCCGGTATGGATCTTCCGGTGAAGGCGATTCGGGAACAGATCGCCAGCGCGGTGCACCTGATCGTGCAACAGACGCGGTTCTCGGACGGCAGCCGAAGGCTCTCGTACATCACCGAAATTGCCGGGATGGAGGTCGACATCGTCACCCTGCAGGACATTTTCTACTTCAAACAGGAAGGCTTCACCGAAGACGGCAAGGTACGCGGTCGGTACGTCGCGTCGGGTTTCGTCCCCAAGTTCTACGACGAGCTGCAGCGGCGCGGCATCCCAGTGAACATGGGCATCTTCCGCGAGGAGTAATCAAGTGGCTGCGATCGTGATTCGGTACCCAGATGGTACCGAGCAGGAAGAAGAGCTCGCCAGTCAGTTGACGGTCGGGCGCGCCGAGGGCAACGATCTCGTGCTCGCCGAAGGCGGGGTGTCACGCAAGCACGCCCGCTTCTTCATCGAAGGCTCGCAGGTGATGGTTGAAGACGCTGGCTCGGCGAACGGAACGTTCGTCGACGGCGAGAAGATCGAAGGCCCGACCCGGGTTGGGTCTCGCGCCCAGGTCGTGATCGGCGACTACGAAATCAAACTGAAGGCAAACGGGGCTGAGGCGCGCAAGGTCAAGTCGAGAGCACCTGGCTCGAAGGGGCCGGTGCCGATGGCATCTGACGCGGGCGAGCGTACGACTGCGCAGAAGGTGACGAAGCCACCTCGGGCCACCACCAGCATGCCCGCGATGAAGAAGAATCCTGCGGCCGGGGCCGCGCTTGCCCGGCGCACCCGCCCGGGCGCTTCTGCGAATGCGGGCGCTGTGTTGCGCGGGCTGACCGGCCCGTTCATCAACAAGAGCTTCCCCATCAAAGGAACGATGGTGGTTGGCCGCGTGGCTGGAACCGACGTCCAGCTCGAGGACGACTCGGTGAGCCGCCGCCACGCCGAAGTGGTGATGGTGGGAAAGAGCGTGGTGCTCAAGGATCTTGGAAGCGCCAATGGCACCACCGTCAACGGTCAGCCGCTGGCGGGCGAAGTCACGTTGCAGTCGGGCGACATCATTCAGTTCGGCGTCGTCGAGATGGCTTACGAAACTGGCGCCGCCGAGTCACGGCTGCCCGCCCGCCGCGCAGGAGCTCGGGCGGGCCCCGCGCGGCGCAGCCTCGAGGCCGACGTCGATGACGAGAGCAGCGACTTTGAAGGCTCTTCATCGGGTCTTGATCCCCGAAAGAAGCGGATGCTGATGGGCGCCGGCCTCGGCCTGGCGCTGATGACGGTCGCGGTGTTGATCTACGCCTTCAGAACGCCTGCGCCGATCGCGATTGATCCGATCATCAAAGGAAGGACTCCAGAGCTGACTTTGCTGCCCGTCGAACAGCAGATCGAAGAGTACCTTTCACAGTGCCGCCAATACTCGTCGGTCGATCTGGGTGAGCCCAACTGGGAAAGGGCCGAGGGGAACTGCAAGAAGGTGCTCGACCTCGAGCCGATCCACCCGGAAGCCAATCAGCTGCTGGCGCGGATCAAGGTCGAACGGAAATGCGAGGACAACTTCAACAAGGCGAAGAAACAGCTGTTACGGATGCGCGAAGACGAGTCGCTGGACGCGCTGAAGGAAATAACCAAAACCTGCAGCTACTACATCAAGGCGCTTCCGCTGGTGAAGGAGGCGATCGACGCGGTGAAGAAGAGGGTCGGCGTCGAGTGCAAGGACTACAGCAGCAATGGGAAGTTCGCCGAAGCGCTCAAGCCCTGCGAACGCTACATGTCGTTCGCCTGCCAGGCGATGGCACCCGAGGAACTCTACCCTCCGGTGCTCAAAGTAATTTGCCTCACCGGAGTGGGGAAGAACTGCTGGAAGCCGAAGGACCCGATGTACCTCAACCTTCTGAAGGCGCGCGAGAAGGTGGACCCGAAGGCCCCACCCTGGAAGTGCGAGAAAATCACCATCTACCCTTCGGAAAGCCTCGATCAAAGCGCCACCCTCCGCGCGACGAAGGATCAGTTCATCGTTCTCTATAAGGTCAAAGAGCTTTCTGAGGCGGTTGGGCTCTACTTCGACGGCAAGGGCCCAGAAGCGGCATCGTCGCTGCAGAACCGGATCTTGAGCATCATCGACAAGGCTCCGTTGCACGAGGCAGCAAAGAACCTCAGCAAAAATATCACCACCGTCGATCAGCTCTACAAATCGGGGCAGACCGAACTGAGCAGCAACCGCCCTGACAAGGCAGAAGAAGCCTTCGTGGAAGCGCTGGGGATTGACGAGCAGCTGGTGCTCGGCATCGAGAAGGCGGCGCTG
>JANOHG010000279.1:0-5410 GCA_031406375.1 Archangiaceae bacterium
GGATCCGCGGCAAGCGACGGTATTCGATGCCGATCATCTTCGTTTGCATTGCATGGATTTTCCTCCGGTGCGATGCGTTGGCTTTGCAGCCACCACGTCGCCATGAGGTAGGCAAGGTCGTCGACCAGTCCGACGATTGCCGCGTCGACAGGGACGAAGCAGGGCTCGCACGCCAACGCCGCCTCGCGGCTTCCCACCAGGTAGACGAGCGAATTGGGGCTGGCCGAGACCGTGTCGACCGCTACTTCAGGAGGACCCGACGGTTTGCGATGATGATCCACCGGCTGAACCACCAGCAACCGCTGTCGCTCGAGCCCTGTCGCCTTCTGGTGTGCGACGACGGTTCCAATCACCAGGCCGAGGTACATGTCGAAACGGACTTAGTGGATTTACGGCGAAACGGCGACGCCAACCTTCAAAGGCAGGTTCACCTCGGAATCACCATCGGACTTCGGAAACACGATTCTGCGGGCGACCTCGCGCATGCATTGGCCCCAATCAGCGTTGTTGTGCTTTGCCGGATTAATGCTCGCCGAGGTCACCGCACCCGAGGCGCCCACGTTCAGTACGACGTCGATTGGGCCGACCGAGAGGTTCGGGTTGCGACGCATGGCCTGCTCGATGCAGCCCTCGAATGCCTTGAGCTTGTCGGCCATCACCTTTTGACTGGCTTCTTGGGTGAGCCCCGTCGAATCCAGCGACTTTTGTTCAAGGCGATCTTCAGCCCGAACGCGCGGCCCCTTCGACCCGCTCTCCGACGGCTTTCCGTAGATGAGCGCGAGTGCAGGGTCGACCAATTTGGGCTCGGACGGCTTTTGAGGACGTTCAGGCGTCTCGACACGGTCCGGTTTCGCGACGCGGTCGGCAGCAGCAACCGCGGCATCCCGACGACGCTTCTCAGCGGCCGCCAGCCTCGCCTGCTCGGCAACCGCCTTCTTCTTCGCAGCCTCTCCAGAGAAGAGGTCCTTGATTCCGCTCACGCCCCCCGACGAGAAGAAGGACTCTTTCACCTCTTCGCCCTTGTCGTTGGTGCGAGTCACTTCGAGAGGCACGATCTTCAACGTCGAGAGCAGAAAGAGAGTGCCAATGATCGCACCCGGAACTCCGAGCGCGAAGAGCGCGATCTTCCAGGGAGGGTTGCGCTTGTTGACTCCTGCCTGCGCGATGAAGAACTTGGTGGCTTCACCCACCGCAGGCACTTGTGCAGGATCTGACGGGCCCAGCGCAGCGAACGGATCGTTCACAGCGGCGATATTTCCGCTTGCCACGTTTTGCGGCGCAGCAGTCGCTTCATCCACGCTTTGGGTGTTCGACTCTGGCGAGAAGAGATCCGACAGGGGTGCGGACGCAGGCCGTGCTGGCGTTCTCGCTTGGCTTGGAACCTTGGTGCGGGTAACCGGCGCAACAGCTGCGGGCTCGGGTGCTTTGTCGACCGTAGGACGATGCCCGTTGCCGTTGGTATTTCGTCCGGTGATTTCCGGAGAAGGGGTCTCGAGCGCGACCGCGACATCCTGGCGTACGGCGGGCACGCGCTTCGAGGTCGGCCGCTCGAGGGACACGGCCGAGACTGGGCCAGTGGCACTCGCTCCAACCGAAACGCCCGCGAACACAGGGCTGACCTCGGGGACATCGCTGGCGCGCTTCCAGTCACCCATGCCTTGCTTCCAGAGGTAGGTGCGCAGGGTGAGCTCGCCTAACTTTACTCTTCCTTCAAGGTCTTTGAGATCAAACGGCCCCAGCTGCTTGCCCTTCACCATCGCGAACCATTGGGCACTGACGTCCATCGCCGGCATCGCGCGGGTTCGTTCTTCTTCCCAGCCCCCCGAAACTGCGGCGCCGCCGCCGAGCTCGATTCCCGAGGGAATCGCGGCGGGGCCTTGCACCGAAATCAGATTTTGGCACTGCTTACAGCGGATCTTCACCGACTTGCCGCGAACCTTGTCGTCGGCAATCGAGTAGCGCTTGTTGCACTTGTCGCAGGTTACGTTCACGAGGAAGTTGAAGGTCCTTCAAAGCTGAGACAGACGAACTAAGCAAAAGGTTACCGCGCCCGTCGTTGACTTGGAACGGACACGGCCATATGGACCCCGCCCTTCAGAGACACCTCCGCCCACACAAAAGGAGGGCGCAATCAATGCCTGCAAAAGATCTCGGAAACAAATTCATCTGCTTCAAATGTAATTCAAAGTTTTACGACCTGAAGAAACCGGACCCGGTTTGCCCGAAGTGTGGGGCCGACCAGCGTGACAGCCCAGCGAATCGACCGACCGAGGGTCGTCGTGGCCGTCTTGCAGCGGTGCCGAAAATCATCGAACCCATCGAGCCGAGCGAAGCAGCTGCGAAGACCGATGAGGACGAAGAAGAGATTGAAGAGTTCGAGGACGAAGAAGCGACCGAAGAAGACGTCTGACGTCTTCTGGCCGTTCCCCCGTCTTCAGGAGCCGACGCGATCGCCTCACGGCGGTCGCGTCGCCGCGGCATGTTTCGAGGTCAGCGCTTGATATCCGCGATGGCCTGCCGAATCAGCGCGTACAGCTGAGTGTCAATCGCCTGTTCTCCTGCGGGTCGCGGCGGTCGTGGTCTCTGAGTCGTTGCGGCAGTCGTCATCTTGGTCCCTCGTCCGGCCGAGGCACTAGCAAGCTCTTTGCCACCCAAACGCATAGAGGGAATTGAGGATTAACGGTGGGTCTGCCGTAGCCGTAGGCAGAGTCAAAGATGACGCGCGTGTCATTGGTGACTCGAACTTATGGGAGGCGTGTGTCAGACGATTCCCACCCAATGGTGATGTTTGTCCCGGCATCGGCGCTCACCTCGACCTCGACCCGTTTTTCACCCAGCCGCGGATGCCACACCGTCATCGGATGGAGACCGACAGTGACGCCGTCGATTCGGAAGCTGCCCTTGGCGTCGCTGACCGCGTAGAGATTGTGGGCGAAGGTGGCGATCCACGCGGTCATCCATGGGTGCACGTCGCAGTGAAGCTGGACGATTCCTGGAATTGTAGGCAGTGGCTTGTCGAGAATGAGGTTCTCGAGTGGCATCGCAACGTTGAAGATGGGTTTGCGATGTTGCATCGCGCGGACGTTGTGCATCAGAGGATCTGAGTTTTTCACTTTGATCGACTGGCCGGCGCGGGTCGCGACCACCGGCGGTCGATAGACGCAGCCCTGTTGATCGATGAAGGCGGGCGCGAAGGTTGCTGGCAGCGGGGAAGAAGGCGCGTCGTCGATCGACACGACGGCGAACTGCAAGGCTCCGTCTCGCCCGACGATCAACGACAGATCCGCAGCCGACGTGCCGCACTGCTTGTGAAGCGAAGCATCGAGAGGTTGCGGCTTGAGCGCCGGCAACTGTCCACGCGCAATCAACTGGCCGTCGATCCACCCTGTCGGCCCTTGGGGTACGACCATCGTTGGGAGCACCACCGCGGGTGGCGCCTCTTTGGTACAGGCGGTCAGCAGGATCAACGCGGTCGCGAAAAGTGTTTTGGATCGGCGCAAACCTTGTTGGTAGAAGCACCGCGGACCGCGCATGCGCGCGTTATGTCGTACGGAGGCTTTTTGCGGGAGAAATTGTTGGCTCTGGTGGCGCTCCAGAAGGTGGACATGGAGATCGCTGCGCTCAATAAGTCTGCGGGCGAATACCC
This sequence comes from Archangiaceae bacterium, assembly GCA_031406375.1. Classification (GTDB taxonomy): domain Bacteria; phylum Myxococcota; class Myxococcia; order Myxococcales; family Myxococcaceae; genus JAGSPQ01. The sequence goes on from JANOHG010000279.1 coordinate 3,647, forward strand.
CAAGCAGATCGCTGAGCTCGAACAGTTGCTTGGATCCGCACGCAGCGCCACCGAAGCAGAGCGCGCGAAGCTCACCGATCTCGATCGTCAGAAGTCGACGATGGAGCAGACAATCATCGAAGAAAAGGACAAGGTGAAAAAGTGGGAGTCGCGGCTGACCGAGCAGCGCTCTACCCGTGAATACTCTGCCCTTGCCCGAGAGATCGACATCGCGAAGAAGACGAACCTCACGATGGCCGAAGATCTGATCGAGTTGGGCAAAGCGCAGGCGACGCAGCGCGGGGCGTTTCAGGTGAAGGAAGCCGAGTTCATGGCGCACGCCAAAGAGCTGGCTGAAAATATGGGCGCGCTTCGCGCGAAGCTTGCCGCGGTCGAGGCGGAAGTGAAAAGCATCGGCGGTCGTCGCGATGCGTCAGCGACGAAGGTCGATTCAGGGCTGCTGAAGCGGTACGACCACATCAAGAAGAAGAAGCTTCCGGCGATGGTCGCGGTGGTGGCTCCGGGTACCTGTAACGGATGCCGGATGAACGTCCCAGCTCAGATGTACAACACGCTTCGCACTACCCTCGGGTACGATCTATGTCCCTCTTGCCAGCGCATCATTCACGCCGCCGAGGCGCTCGAAGGGTAGTTGCAGCAGGGCCTGAAGACCGCGTGCCAAAGAAAATCACCGATGATGCTCAGTTGCTTCAGTTCATCGCGCGCGAAGAGCCTTTGGCTGCCACGCTCGAAGCGTTTCCCCGCGTCAGCCGCGAGCGACTGAAGAAGCTATTGGCGCGCGCCGCCGAAATGCTGGGCGACACTGCGCCGGCTGCGGTCGAAGAGAACGGCGCGTTCGAACGGCTGCGCGTCTATTCGGACGGCGCCGCGCGGGGGAACCCCGGGATATCCGGAGCCGGCGCGGTGCTGGTCAAGCCATCGGGACAGGTGGTCGATCGGTTGGGAAAGTTTCTCGGAGTGCAGACCAACAACTACGCCGAGTACATGGGGTTGCTGATCGGGCTGCGGCGCGCCAGGGATCTGGGCGTGCGCGAGATCGAAGTCTTCGCGGACAGCGAGCTGATGATTCGGCAGCTGGGCGGTCGGTACCAGGTGAAGAGCGCCACGCTCCGCCCGCTGTACGAGGAAGCGGTGAAGCTGCTCAACGACTTCTCGCGGGTGAAGCTGGTGCACGTTCCCCGCGAGATGAACAAGGCCGCGGATGAAATGAGCAACCGGGCGATCGACGAACGGATGTAGGTTTTACTTAGGCACCGCTTCGCGGTTGAGGATCGCAGGGATCTCGTTCGTCGATCTTCCCTCGAGAACCATCGCGAAGATCCTTCTGTAGGTGGCGACCTGCGGCTCATTGAGCGACCATGTCCTGCTCTCACGGCTGTAGATCCGGGCGTACGGGGCTTTCCCTGTGGCAGCCGACCGCACTTTGCGGCTCGCACCAGGAAGCGGTCCGCCACAGGGCCCGTGCGCTTACAAGCCCCTCTTGAGTCCGACAGCGCACGTGTAGTCGCCGTGGCCGACCCTCTTCACCCTGGCCTCGAACCGGAACGGGAGCAGTGCGGGCTCCGAGTAAAACTGACTGCCGCTTCGACGAGCGCATGGGTCGAGGTTGTGCGCTCTCGCCCTATTTGGGGTCCAGCGCGATGCCAGCATAGATGTCGTCGACTTTGAAACAGAGAGCTGGCTCCGCCACTGAGATCTCTTCACCCGATCGAAACTCGCGCTCGTTCCACGTAACGCCCGAACGCTTGACCAGTGTGACGGCCT
>JANOHG010000349.1:0-2778 GCA_031406375.1 Archangiaceae bacterium
ACACTGGCCGATGGTTTCAAGACGAATGGCTACAGGCTGCCTTGGCTCGTCGAGCAGGTGGTCGTGCTTCCGCAGTACCGGAGGGTCCGATGAAAACACTTGGCCTGGTGTTGGCGATGATGCTCGTGGGCGGCTGCAGCACCTCTTCCGTGCAGAACCCGAACCCGTCGCTCAACGTCTCTGATGCGGGGCCGGTGATGCCTCTGGATCATCCTCCCGTCGGCGGAGGCGACGGCGGGCTCGCCTCGGGCGGTACCCAACGACTGTCGGTGAAGCAACTGCGCAACTCGTTGCCAGTCGTCCTCGGGGGAGAGACGTGGATGATTGGGACTGCGAATGGCTTCGACGCCCGTGCGGTGACTCTCGGCGAGCCTGACTACATCGGGGTGGTCGACGAAAACCTCGAGCCTTCGCCGCTGTACGTGAAGTTCATGACCGACATGGCGCGCAACGCCTGCAATCGGGCAGTTGTCGCCGACGCGGCACAGCCAGTGATGGCGAACCGATCGCTGCAAAAGTTCGTCGGGCTCACCGACACAGTGGCATCCAACAAGTCAGCCGTTGACGCAAATCTTCGCTACCTGCGCCTGGCGTTTCACGGAATCAAAGTCGCATCGACCGATGAGCTGCCGATCGCCCCGCTGCGAGTGTTGTTCGACGACACGGTGAAGGCGGCAATCGGAACCGGCACCCTCACCCAGGCCCATGTCACCGAGGGCTGGCGCACCGTTTGCGTCGCGCTGCTCACCGCCCCCGAGTACCACCTGTACTGAGGATCACGCGCCATGCCCCGCACAACCCGCCGTACCTTCCTCGAAATCGCCGGCCTCCTTGGCGGCGGTGTGATGCTTCGGCGTTCGGTGTTGGGCGAGGCACACGCCCAGGCCGCGCCGCCGAAGTTCCTGCTGCTGGTGTACTTCTCGGGCGGCTGGGATCAACTGCTGGCGCTTGACCCGCGCGACGCGACGAAGAGCCAGTACCAGTTCATCGCGGGTAAGGCGCCAACCACCGGCATCTACCCGGCGTACAGCGAGATGGCGACCCAAGATTCGGCGGTCGCCGCGGTGATGACGGCGACCGGTGGTACCGGAATCCAGAGCTTTGGCGAGTTGTCGTTCGGACCCGCAGTGCCTTCGGCGATGACGGCACACGCCAACGAGCTGTGCATCGTGCGTGGGATGTCGATGGATACGCTGACGCACGAGGTAGGCCGGCGGTACCTGCTGACGGGAAAGTTTCCTCGAGGACTTGCGGCCAATGGCAGCTCGGTGAACACCGTGGTTGCGGGTCAAACGATGAGCACGCTCGACCTGCCGAACCTCGCGATTGACGTCGAGTCCTACAACGAAGGGCTTCCTGCCTTCGCAAGCCCAACCCGCGTCAACTCGGCAACCGATGTGCGCACGGTTCTCAGCCCCCAGGGACAGTCGCCGACGCTTCTCGCAGGAAGCGAAGCGCTGTTGCTCAATTTCGAGAAGAGCTCGGACACTTGCGAGGCACACGGCTACGACGCGAGCGGGTTGGTCGGAGCGTTCCGAGCGAGCAGGGACCAAGCGCGGAAGATGACGAACTCGGCGGCCGCGTCGCTGTTCCAGTTCGCCAACCCCGCTCCCAATCCAGACATCGCGAACCTGTATGCCGCGTTCAACCTCAACCCTGCGACCGAGCTCAATTCGTCGAAGGCCAAGGCAGCGCTGGCGGCGCAGGCGATCACCAACGGCATCTCGCAGGTGGTGGCTGTCACGCTCGCGGACGACCTCGACGACCACTTCGACGAGGCGGGTTCACAGTCGCGGTCGCTGGGCGCGGGCTTCGAGGCGCTCGGTCGACTCATTTCATTTCTCAAGTCGAAGGCGGTTCCTGGCAGCACGAAGACGTTCTGGGAATGCACGTCGTTGATGACCTTCAGCGAGTTCGCCCGCACGCCGTTGCTCAACGCGCGAGACGGGCGCGACCATCATTTGACTGGCAGTTGCCTGCTTGGCGGTCCGGGCCTGAAGGGAGGCACCGTTTTCGGGTCCAGCTCAGAGGTTGGAATGCAGGTGCAGAAGTTCAACTTCGCCAGTGGAGCGGTTGACCCGCCCAACGGGCTCGTGATTCGCCCTTCGGACGTTCACGCCACCTTGCTCAAATCGATGGGTCTCGACTTCGAACACCTGTCGAACACCACCCCTCAGCCGATTGCGAAGCTGCTCAAGGTTCCCTAAAACGGCAAGGGTATAAATCGGGGTGGCTTGCCCGAACGGTGGCGGATGATCGCGGTTTCCTGAGGGTACCGCAGCACCAACCCACAGGAATCGCCAGTGAAGCGGTTGGCATTTCGATTGCGTCGAGTTTCCTCTATGCGCACATCCATTCTCTGTTCGGCTGCTGTTCTGTTCGCACTTTCTGGCTGTCTGGCGGCCGTCAACGACGAGATGAAGGACGGTGGCGGTGGTGGGAACGGAGTCGGCGGTGGGAACGGAGTCGGCGGTGGGAACGGAGCCGGTGGTGGGAACGGAGCCGGTGGTGGGAATGGAGCCGGTGGTGGGAATGGTGGCCCCGACGCGGGGGTGAGCTGCGACCAACTCTCATCGACGTACCAAAGCGCAATGGCGAAAGCGCAGCAGTGTGCTCCGATGCTTCCGTTCGTTCAGTGCACGGAGAAGCGGCCACTTTTAGTCGGATGTCCTGGGTGCACCACGTTCGTGCAGAACGCTACCCAGCTCGACGCGATTTTGGCCCAGTTCAAGGCGCAAACCTGCCCCCTCACCTCGTGTCCATTCGTCTGCAGCAACC
>JANOHG010000358.1:0-2531 GCA_031406375.1 Archangiaceae bacterium
CGATCTGCTCGAAGGATGACCGGGGGAACAACCATCGCCGTGCCATCGGAAAGCTTGGCGATCGATGAAACGAGGTTGCCTTTGTTCTCTGTCCACACATCGCGGAACAGCGGTGCGAGCTCACGATTGAAGGTGATGTAGTAGGGCAGCGAGTAGCGCAGCGCATCCGAGCCGCGGTCTACGCCAAGGAAGTTGGTCTCAGAGCTGGTGAGCGCCGCGAGCGCCAGGCGTTGATCCCAGAAGTGACCGACTTCGGTGACGCGCGTGAAGCCGTCATAACCCGACGCGTCGTAGTTCGAATACATGCTGCGACCAACACCACGCGGCACGTAGGTGACGTCGGTGAAGCCCCCTCCGGCCGCCGTCTTTGCCCGGGCAATGAAAGCCGCTTCAGAATCCGCGCCCAGTCGGCCGTTGTTCGCCTTGTTGTTGCCCAGGTGGACCCAATTCCCGGTTGCCCCTTTCCCATGGTAGCCGGCCGATGGCGTCGACAGCTGACGCAGCAGCAGGTTGGTCGAGTCAGTCACCGCCATCGTCCAGTAGTTCTGCCAAATCGGGTCTCCAACGGTGAAGAACTGATCCATCTGCTCTGTGGTGAGCTGGTAGGCGCTCTGGAGGAAATAGATGTTGAAGAGCCACTGCTGGTAGATGTTAGGAATGTTCTCCATGTACCGACTCTTCGCCAGAGCGGTGTTCACGGTGTAGGTGAAGCGATCGCGCCTGAAGTTGCTCCAGACGTATGCGTTGTCGAACCGCTCGACCCACTTGCTCGTCATCTCGAAGACATCTGCGCCCTGGTCGTGGCGGTTGCACATCACGTTATAGCGGACTTCGTAGTCAGAGCAGAACATGTAAGGAACTTCGACCGGCATGTTGCGCGCGGCGACGCGGATGATGTCGCGCGCCTTGTTCCAGTCAGGCTCGGCGAACCCGCCTGACGAAAGGTTGAAGTTCTTCAACTCGAGCTCGATCTTCGCGTAGATCGGCTCCATCTCGCTCCACTTGCGGAAGCTGCGGTCGTTCATTCGCTTCAGGCCCTGCGTCATTGCGGCCTCGAACCCCGCTTCCCTGACCGTGAGCGCGTCGGCGAACATAAAGGGCAGCGTCGTGTAATGGAAACGGTCGGTGATGAAGCTCGAATTCGGAGTGTAGTGCTCGACGTTCGCCAGCGGAATTTCGACGTTCGCGCCACGCACGGCCAGCTTCTTCGCGATGTTGTCGGTATCCATCGCGCGATTGGTAACCCCGTAATCGGTGCTCATGTCATTGAACACTTCGACCCAACCTGGCTCGAAGCCACCTGCGTAACCAAAGAGGATTGCCGCGTCGTCGTATTTGCCGATGCCGTGGATGCTGGTGTTCATCCGCGCGCCGTAATCCATGATTGACGAGTACGTCTTCTCGTACATTCCGTCGTCGATCTGCTTTTGGTTCGGCTTCGAAGCGTCGAGAAGGTTCTGCGGAGTAATTGGCAGAACGCGCTTGCCACCCACCATCACGCCGATCGTCTCTTTGCGCTGATCCCAGTAGCCATCTTTGTAATTGAGCGCATCGGCTGAAGCGATGAAGTTATGCATCAAGCCGACCGTGTGACCGACTTCGTGCTCACCAATTGAACGGTAAGCATCGCGGCGCAACGCATTCCAGACTTCCTGCTTCGCCAATGGCTAGGCTTCGACAGTCGTGCACTTGGCTTTGTCGGCGCAGGTCGCGTGTCCAGTTGCCTGCAACGCAGCCAAGGTCTGCGTGTAAAGCTTGAGCTTGGTCTTCGCGATGCTCAGGTAGTCTTCGTCGAAGAATTCTGCCCTGTACTCGCAACCAATCTCAGGAGTCGGTTTGCTCGCCTCTGCTTTCTTGTGCTTCGTCAGCGGGTCGGTGCCAAGCAGGGTCTGCAACGCCACCTGGCGGTAGAAGTTGGCGTCGCTCTGCAGTTTTGCCTGGAACGCTTTGTTCGGAACACTCGACATCACCGCCGCGCGAACCTCAGGCAGGTTGATCAACTCGCTTTCGAGCGCAGGGTTCTTCTGGACCAGCTTCTCGACCACTGCCGTGCGATCTTCCATTCGAAGCGGCAAGTGCCCGTTCTGCTTGTAGACTTGGAGCTTGGAAGCAAACTCGCCCCTAGGGTTGAAGTAGGTGCCCATCGGCCGCGTCGAGGGCGACTCGAGCCCCTGCGCGGAATTCCACGGACCATTCGCCGGGCGACGAGGGTCGGTCGCGTTCAGGTTGGCGAACACGTGGTCCTTGATGTCTTTGCCCACGATGAGATCGCTTACCGAAACCTCGTTGTTGAGAACGTCGAGCACCTGCGCCGCCGCGCCAGACCAGCTGTCGAGGCCGGGCCCGTACACGTTCGCTACCGCCTGAACGACCTCGCCCGTTTCTGGATCCATTGACGACGGACCCAGACCCAGCAAGCCGCCGGTAATCTGTTCGACGTAGGGAATCATGTTGTAGCGGATGTCGCCCAGCGGTTCAGCTTTCCAAGCGAAACTTAGTCGTATCGCGATACTTGTTTGATATTGGTTGGC
>JANOHG010000391.1:0-6700 GCA_031406375.1 Archangiaceae bacterium
AGACCACCGCGAGAGTCGCCGCTTTTCGTAGGCGACTTCCATCACCTGCCACGCTTCGCAAAGCTTATTTTCGAGTAGCCGGGAATCAGTTCGCGCAAACGGTGAGGGTGTGAATCGGCTTCACCTGTCGGCCGACGACGCCCGCCGGGTGGAGCCAGTTCGCCGATGCCGGAAGCGTCGAACCGCCTGCTTCGACGGTGAAGCGGAACGCGTTGGGCGCGTGAGCGGTGAACCCCACCAGCTCTTTGGCGCTGATGTCGGTGGCCTTCCATTCGATGAACTCAACCGCATGGCCCCCTACTTGGACCACCAGCGGCAGCTGGCCAATCTGGCTCCCACTTAGGCGCACACAGTCTGGAACCACCGCTATGGCGGCCTGCTGAGTTTCACCGAACGTAAACACCATCAGAGCTGCCGTCAGCGTGCGGACCATGATTCAGGCTGTTGCACCCTGCGCGCCACTGAATCGACTTCGCAAACGGTCGCAACCTGATGCGGCGCAGTACTTGAGCTCACAACTGACCACGCGCGTTGCTGCACCAGTGCCACACGGTGTGGTCACTCTTCCTTTGCAGCCACGATCGGCTTGATGCCCCAGATGTCGGCCGCGTATTCCTTGATGGTGCGGTCGGACGAAAACCAGCCGGTGCGTGCGACGTTGAGAATCGCAGCGCGCCACCACTTATTCGGCTGCTGGTAGGTGCGCGCAATCTCGGCCTGCGCCTTGCGATAGCCGTCAAAGTCTTCGAGCACCATGTAGCGATCATCGTCGATCAGCCCGTCGACCAACGGCCGAAAGACCGCCTTGTCTTCAGGGCTGAAAAAACCCGAGCTGATCAGATCCAGCACCTCACGCACCTCGGGGTTCGATTCATAGACGGTCCGGCCGCGGTACCCGTCTGCCTTGCGCTGGGCCACTTCGTCCGCGGTGAGGCCAAAGAGGAAGAAATTTTCGGCCCCGACTTTCTCGCGGATCTCGATGTTGGCCCCGTCGAGGGTGCCGAGCGTCAGCGCACCGTTGAGCGCAAACTTCATGTTGCCGGTACCCGACGCTTCCATCCCCGCGGTGCTGATTTGCTCGCTGACGTCGGCAGCGGGAATAATCCTCTCGGCAAGCGAGACGCGGTAGTTGGGAATGAACGCAACCCGAAGTCCGGTGCGCCCCGCGTCGCTGTTGACGACCTCGCCGATTCCGTTGATCAGCCGGATAATCAACTTCGCCGACTTGTAGCCAGGGGCGCTCTTGGCGCCAAAGAGGAACGCGCGCGGCACTCCGATGCTGCTTGGATCTTTGCGTGCCTGAATCCACAAGTGAACGATGTGAAGCGCGTTGAGCAGCTGCCGCTTGTACTCATGCAGCCGTTTGATCTGCACGTCGAAGACTGCGTTCGAATCAAGGCTCGTCCACATCACATCGCGCAGGTGACTGACGAGATCCTGTTTGTTGGCGGCCTTCACCTCTCGAAAGGACTTTACGAACCCTGTGTCGTCGGCGAACTTTTCGAGCTCAGTCAGGCGTTCGAGATCAACTATCCATTTGTCGCCGATCGCGTCGGTGATCAACCGCGCCAGGCGCGGATTGCACGCCAGCAGCCAGCGACGCGGTGTCACGCCGTTGGTCTTGTTGTTGAATTTGTCGGGGTACATCTCGGCGAAGTCGGGCATCACGTCGCGCTTGAGCAGGTTGCTGTGAAGCGCCGCTACCCCGTTGACGCTGTGACTGCCGACCACCGCTAGGTGCGCCATTCGCACCTGCTTTTCTCTGCCTTCTTCGATGATCGACATTCGCGCCATCCGTTCGGCATCGAACGGCCACCGGATCTGCACCTGGCGCAGAAAGCGCTGGTTCACCTCGTAGATAATCTGCAGGTGACGGGGCAGCAGCCGCTCGAACAGCGGTACCGGCCACTTCTCCAGCGCCTCGGCGAGCAGGGTGTGGTTGGTGTACCCGAACGTCTGAGTGGTGATTTGCCACGCTTCGTCCCAAGGGATGCGCTTCTCATCCATCAGCACGCGCATCAGCTCGGTGACGGCGATGGCAGGGTGGGTGTCGTTGAGCTGAATGGCGACCTTGTTCGGGAACTGCACGAAATCCGAGTGGGTCTTCAGGTAGCGGCGCATGATGTCGGCGATGCTGCACGCGACGAAGAAGTACTCTTGCTTCAGCCGCAGCTCTTTCCCCGCCTGGTTTTGATCGTTGGGGTAGAGAACTTTCGAGATTACTTCTGAATCGTTTTTCTCGACCACGCTGCGCTCGTAGTCCCCGTCGTTGAAGAGCGCGAAATCGAACTCGGCCGACGCGCGCGCCTGCCACAGTCGCAAGGTGTTGACGGTGCGCGCTCCGTAGCCCGCGATCGGCGTGTCATAGGGGACTCCAAGCACGGTCTTGCCACTGACCCATCGCGCCATTCGCCGCCCGTCGGGGGCGACGGTCTGTTCGACGCTGCCATAGAAGCGCACCGGCACGATTCGTTCGGGCCGGACGATTTCCCAAGGGTTGCCGAACTTGAGCCACTCGTCGGCGCGCTCGACCTGGTAGCCGTTGATAATTTCCTGGGTAAAAATTCCGAACTCATACCGAATGCCGTACCCCATGCCAGGCATGTCGAGGGTGGCAAGCGAGTCGAGGAAGCAGGCTGCCAACCGTCCAAGACCTCCATTGCCCAGCCCCGCGTCCTGCTCCATTTCCAGCAACGAAGTGAGATCGACACCGACTTCACGCAGCGCCTCGCGCGTCGAATCCCACAGGCCCATGTTGATCAGGTTGTTGCCCAGCGCGCGACCCAGCAGGTACTCGGCCGAGAGGTAGTACGCCCGCTTCGCGTCTTGCTGGTAGTACCGTCGTTGCGTCCGCACCCAGCTCTTTGCGAGGCGGTCGCGAACCGTGAGCGCCAACGCGAGATAGCGATCGTACAGACTGGCAGAGTCGAAGTTTTTTCCGCGGGTGTACTCGACGTGATCGACGAACGCGCGACGAAGGGCTTCGGCGCTGGTGCCAGCGCGCAACTCGGATGAAAGGGGAGTCGTGCTCATGTCGCGCGCAGACTAGCCGCGCGACCAAGGTTAGGGACCGCTTTTGGAAATCATCCGACTCGCCACTGGCACCGCGTCAAGCAGCGACCGCACCGACGAGATCCTGCTGTGGTAGTCGGCCAGCAAATCCTTTGGCAGTGGCTCAGCGCGCGGGAAATTCTGATTGAGCGGGTTGACGTAAGTTCCGGCGCGCTTCATTCCGAAGTGCAGGTGTGGGCCTGTCGACAAGCCGGTGCTGCCGGATTCTCCGATCACCGTTTTCTGGGCGATTCGTTCACCCACTTTTACGAGAATCTTCGACAAGTGCAGGTAGCAGGTTTCGAGACTGAGGACGTGCTTGACGCACACCATGTTGCCACCTGCCTTGTCCCACCCCGCACGCACTACAGACCCGTCAGCCACTGCGCAGACCGGCGTGCCCGTTGGCGTCCCGTAGTCCACTCCGTTGTGGCTGCCGAAGTAGTTGAGGATTGGATGAAACCGCCCGCCAAACCCCGAGGTGACGTGAGCGAATTTCAGAGGACTCTTGAGGAAGGTCTTTCTGGCCGAGGTGCCGTCCTCGAGGAAGAACGATTCGCCGCCGTCGGGAAGCTGGTACCGAAAGGTACGCTTGGTTCCGACCGATGAGCCGACGTAGCTGGCGGCGAGCACGTTGCCGTACTCGATCGTCCGGCCTTTGCTCACCACCTTCTCGATCACCGCCCGCATTCGATCGCCCTTCTGCACGTCGCGGTAGAAGTCGATGTCCCACGCGAAGACATCGCTCAAAGTGACGGCGATCTCGGGCTTTTCTCCTGCGGCGATCGCCGCATCCCAGATCGAGCTGTCTACATTGAGCTCGATGACTGCAATCTGCTGTTCGCGTTCGACTTCGCGCAGGCGACCCACGTACCGGTCGCCATCGCGGCGCACCAGCCATTCTCTGAGGGCAGAACGCCGGTAATCGAAAACATCGAGCTGGCCGTCGCGAAAGACGAAGCGCAGCTGGTCGCCGACGCGGGCTTTCTTGAAGTCGAACTCAATCGCCTTCAACGCGCCTTGCACTGCGTCCACCGTCGTCTCATCAAGACCTACCGCGTAAAGCGCTTTGGCGACGGTCTGATTCCGTTCGAGGCGGCGGTTCTTCACCGCCATGACCTGAGCGGCTTCGGTAGCGTTCAACGCGAGCACTGCGACGAGAGCTGGGATGATCATCAGGGATGTGAGAGGGTATTCGAGCTCTAGCCGCGCGTCGCTTTTCCGGACTTCAACCGCTGGTATTCCTGCCAAGCGGCGCGGGCACTTTCCAGGTGGGCCTCGACGCGGCGATCATCGCGCGGGGGTCTGTCTTCCGTCGGCCCGTCGATCGACGGCCCCGGCCGGGCTGCGCTCAGCGAGGCCAGCAGCGGGTAGTCGGTCTCACCGGCTTCCACCCACACGCGGCTCTTCTGCCCTTTGGGTTGGTTCCACTCGATTTCGCCGTCCAAGTCTCCTCGGTATTCAATCAGCAGCGCGCCGAGCACCTGCTGGAAAAAGGCGCCACGGATATCGTCCTTCACGGTGACTTCGGTCAGCGTCGCTGCGTCGCCGACGATGTGGAACTGGAGCGCGCACTGCGGTTGCTCAGTGGTCAGCCGTACGTCGTCTCCTTCCCGCACGATGGTGACGCCCATCGCTGCGGGCAAGCGAACAAATTCGGCAGCGGGAAGCACCAAGCGTACCCGGGTAACGCAGAGGTCGACGATTCGAGAAAGGGCCACAGGCTACAACTCTACCTTTTTCTCCGAGTGCGTCGTCCCATCGTATCGAAGAGCAACCCCCTTGTTTTCGGCCTTGGTGACGAGGGTGACAGGCCGCCGCCAGAGCGACTGCAGGTTCCGCAGCGTCTCACGGGCGTAGTCACCCTTCAGATCGGTGCCTTCGTGCTTGTGGGCAAGCCGGAGTTCTCCTTTGTTGTCATCGTTCGCATCGACGACCTCAATCACGGGCTGACCGAAGTTGGTGAGGCTCTGAAGCAGCTTGCCTTTTACCTTCTTGAATTCCTTGTCCATGATTTCCCAGGCGTTGTGCTTCTCATTGAAGCCGTAGGTGAACATCTTTTGCTCGATCGCGAACTCGGGCGTCAGGAACTCATCGATGAAGGTGATGTCGTTGTAGTGCTTTCGCACTTCGAAGATCTTCTGCCTGCCATTACCCAGCTTCTTGTCCCAGCTGCGCCGTGCGCGCAGATCGTCGCACTCTTCCCATTCCTTTCCGAAGCGGCCTTTGTTCCAGCGATCCTCGATGTCGCGAAAGAGCTCGATGCCTACCTTGTACGGGTTGAGTCGGCCGGGGGCACTGCCCATCACTCCCGAGTGATGATCGGCGTAGTCGATGATCTCTGAATCGCGCAGCGCTTTTGTCGTCATGATCGTCGAGTGCCAATAGCTGGCCCACCCTTCGTTCATAATCTTCGTCTGACCCTGAGGCGCAAAGTAGTAGGCCTCTTCGCGAACGATGGAGAGAATGTCGAATTCCCACGGCTCGAGTGGCGCGTGGTCGAGCAGGAACAGCAGCACGTCGCGCTGAGGCCGTTCGGGGAACTTCTTCGCCTTGGTCTTCTCGTCTTCGACTTTCTTCCGCTGCGCCTCGAGAAAGGAGGCCGGGTTGACGTAGCCGCGCATGTACTCGCGGTCGACCTTGAATCCTCCCACCCGATCGTTGGCCTTCGACTGTTCCTCGGCGAGCTTCGGGTCAGGATTGCGCTTGATGTGCGGCGCGTGTTGGTCGATCAGGTTCTCCAGCGACAGGCAGCGGTCGATGAAGTCTTCGACCTTCTCGATGCCAATCTTGTCGATCGACCGTCGCACGCGGGTCGCGTGGTTCGCCATCTCGTCGATCATCCGTCGGTTGGTGTGACGGAAACTGAAGTTGTTCTTGAAGAAGTCGCAGTGGCCGTACACGTGCGCCATCACCAGCTTCTGATCGATCTCGGCGTTCGCTTCGAGCAAATAGGCGTAGCAAGGGTCGTTGTTGATCACGAGCTCGTAGATTTTCGACAACCCATACTCGTAGCTCTTCGACAGTTGCTCGTATTCCATGCCCCAGCGCCAGTGAGGGTAGCGGGTCGGAAAGCCGCCGTAGCTGGCGACCATGTTCAGCTCGTCATACGAAAGGATCTCGAAGACGGTTTCGAAGCAGTCAAGGCCGAACCCGCGCGCGTACCCTTCGATCTCCTGCTTCAAATCGGCAAGCCGCGGCGTGAGGCCCTTGGGCATTAGTGTCCCTTCCCGAGGAAGTCTTTGATCGATCCGTAGATGGCGTCTTTGTCGGCGATCTCGCTCAGCGCGACGTTTTTCTGGTCTCCAACGTGCTCGCGCAGATCCTTGATGAACTGCCCAGAGCCGTAGGGGCTTTCGACCTGCCCGTATGCGAACTGGTTCACCACCGGCAAAATGTCGGTCTTCAACATCTCGACACACAGCCGGGTGTCATCGGCCGACCAGTTGTCACCGTCGCTGAAGTGAATCGGGTAGATGTTCCAGCTTGAGCTCGGGTAGTCGGCTTTGATGATGTCGCGGCACAGCTTGTACGCGCTCGAGATCATCGTCCCGCCTGATTCGCGCGTGTGGAAGAACGTCTCGCGATCCACCTCTCGCGCGACTGCGTCGTGGATGAGATAGCGCGACTCGAGCCCCTTGTATTGATG
>JANOHG010000398.1:0-2078 GCA_031406375.1 Archangiaceae bacterium
CAGTAATCCCGGTGATCGCCAGACCCGCTACCATCCAACGGTAGACCGAGCTCATGTACGTCCTGGTCGCTTCATCGTCCAGAATCTGGTTGTTGCTGCGAATGCCTACATCGGATCCAGGTGTTTGCCAGGCCATGTTCAAGTCCTTTTGAAGAGTTATCTTTAACGACGGCTGTTGCCTGCTGCACGGTAAGCATTGAGGAGTGAGGCCGCCACCTCGTCATTCAACAGCGGAATCACTCCTCCGCCCCCAACGATATTTACTATGTGTGACATAGATCCTCGGCAGACGCCTCCCCAAGCGGGTTGGTGGTCGATTCCTACCGACGCATAGGCCGAGAAGTCGACGTAAAGGTCGACCGGATCCTGGTCGCTGCCGGAACACAGCAGGTGAGGCTCGGGCTGAGTCTCAACCAGATGTTGAACGACGAAGCCTCCGCCGATTCGATCTTCTGCCGCGCGCGTGCAGAGCGCTTCCCAATCGAGTGCGCTTCCATACGCCGCGCGAGCGCGATCGAGGTACGAAGCTTCTCTGCGGGTACGACCGACGAATACCGCGCGGCCACCGTAGTCCCATGATCGCTTCAGAACATATTGATCCGGATCCGCCGCCACCTGCTTTACCAGCGCCTCACCGCGAAACGGTCGCGTCCATGGAACCGATTCGGTGATTGCTTCAAGCTCGGCTTCGGTGAGCCCCGCGTCGGTGGCGAGGTCGGACTCTTCGGTCGCCTGTGACAGCAACGCGAAGGCCGCTTTCACCTCGACGTGCGACGCGGGCGGGTTGAGCACCACCGCTCGGGTGCCGTTGGGCTCGGCCAGCAGGGCGCGCACGTAGTCGGCGCCCTTTAGGTAGGGCTCCTCAAGGCGGCGAACGAACAGATGACGGTAAACAAGGTCGTACGCTTTTCCGTTCGCGGTGACCGCGTCATCGCCGGTGAGCTGATCGGGATGAACGATGTCGGCGTCGGATCCCCACTCGCGAAAGCGTTCGCAGAGGTAGCGCTGCTCGGTGAGTTGCGCGTCATTGCGCCGCGAGAGCAATGCGATGCGGTCGGGTGTGCGACCAGGACGAACCTTCGCGTAGCCTGAGAGCAGCGCACGGTAGAGCGCGAGGCTGTTGCTTCCGTTTTTCGCCATCAACCCAGCGGTGACGTGGGGTTGAAGCCCCCAGTAGCGGCCCGCGATCTCGATCAGGGTGTTGGCGGCGATGTCGGAATAGCCCTGCATCGCAGGAATCGTCGCGTTCACCTCGAGAGCGCTCACCGTCGACCCGACGAAGAAGTCGACCCGCGTCGTCACCAGCGTGTCGGTGTGGGCAACCGTGGCTTCGCACAGCTTGCGTTCGAGCGGAGACAGCGCACCGAGCACCAGTTCGCGCGCGGTGCCCAGGCACACTGCGCGCGACATTTTTAAGGTCGCCGAGCTCAGCAGCGCGGCCAGCCTCTGCCGACGCTGCAACTCGGGCTTGGGCAGCACCACCGCCGTGGCGGTGATTGGAATCGCCTTCGTCTGCCCGCTGGTTTTGTCGGTGACTGCGAGCCCGCGTTCGTAGGCGGTCGTGGCCAGTTCCGGGCCGAAGTGTCTGGCCGCCGATCGGAGCGCTTCTAAAAGTGGCTCAGCGGGGGTAAGTCGCAAGGTTGCCATGGGTAAGAGTCTCGAGTTTTTCTTCGATTTCATGAGCCCCTATTCGTACCTTGCGTCTACGCAAGTACTGGCTCTTGCCGAACGAACGAATGCCACCCTGCGGTGGCGCCCTCTGTATTTGCCAGGCGTCTTGAAGGCCACAGGAAATGCAGGCCCAACGTCGGTGGCAGCCAAAGCGCTCTACTCGTTCAAGGATCTCAACGACTGGGCAAAGCAGTACCAGCTGCCGCCGATCGAGCTGCCCGACAACTTCCCGTTCACTGCGGTGCTTGCCAACCGGGTGGCACTGGTCGCTGATGAGCAGGGTAAAGTTGCCGAGTACACACGAAAGCTCTTCGCTCGCATTTGGGCCGAACGCGCAGACTGCAATGACCCGGCAACCATTTGCGGTGTGCTGGGTCAGCTGGGCCTCGATTCATCGGCGGTGGTCG
>JANOHG010000406.1:0-1715 GCA_031406375.1 Archangiaceae bacterium
CGCGTAAGGATCGTGAAGCGTAAAGACCGCTCCGCTCGGGTAGCGAATTTCGAAGCGGTACTTGAATCTGTCGCGGGTCTTAGTGAGCCGCGCCTCGAAGAGTCCGGGGTACCCGCGCCTGGGCTTGAGCTCGATGCGCGCGCCACCGTGCTGAGGAATCGCGAAGACGCCTGCGGCTTCTGGTCGAAACGCGCGGATCAGCAAGCCATCGGCATCAGGGTGCATGCCCAGCAAGCGGTGGGGGTCGGGATGCCGCAGTGAGATCAGCCGTTGAAGGTCTGCTTCAGTGCCCATCGATCTCCACCATCGACTCTCACATCATCCAGCGTCCGGGTCTGCGGTTTGCTGCAGTTGCGCGCGCCACCAAGTGAAAAGCGCCGAGGACCATCAGCGGTCCCCGGCGCCTTTAGTGACGTCGAACCTTGGATCAGTGTTTGACGATCTGGCCGCGAATCAAACCGTCGCCAGCGTCTGCCGTATGCACATTGACATACTGATCGGTGCCTGCGTCGGCCTGCTGCGTCGAGAGCGAACCGGCCACGCCGTTGCCGACGACGGTGAGCCCGATGACAACCGGGCCGCTGGTCGTCGCGTCGCCCAAATGAATATGCGAAGCGGTGGCGGCGACGTCTGCTGTCCACGAACCTTCGTAGGCGATGCTACCATCCAGCGAGACGATGAAGCCGACACCCGCCAGACCCGCCGAATACGGAGACGGAAGCGGAAGCTCGGCCGCGCCGCTCAACTGAGCGCTCCACAGCAATTGACCGGGCAACAGCAACTGGCCACGCACCGCGCCGCCCGTGAAGGTTGCACTGTGAACGTTCACGTAGGTGCGACCCGCGACGATCTCAGCCACCTCAGCCGGCGCATAGGGAGTCGAACCCGTCAAAGTGACTGCACCTGCCACGCCGTTCGTGGCAACGAAGCTGCCTGCTGCTCCGCCCAGGAATCCTCCCGAGACGCCAGCGTGCTTGTGGTGAATGTGGACCGCCATCGACGGGTCAACGCCGGCATCGGGCAACACGAACCCGGTCAATGCTCCGGTCATCGTGGCAAGGAAGCCGCCATCACCCTCGGCACTGACGACGACGTTAACGTTTCCGACGGCGGTTGAAGTCGTCGGAGGAACTTCCTGATTGGCAGTCATCTTCGCGATGAATGCAGTGGGTGCGGCCACGCCACCACCTGCACCACCGGCCGCGCCGCCACCGGTGCCCGACATGCCGCCGCCAGTGCCCGACATGCCGCCGCCAGTTCCGCCCGTACCCGGGCAGCCTGTCTTCGCGCACTCGACGCACTTGTTGGCTTCACAAGTAAACTTCTTCTTCGCGGTGACGTTTTCTGGAAGCGCCTCAAGGGTCTTGCAGTCGTACTTGTCGACGCATTCTGGGTTGCAGCCCGTTGTGACGAACATGAGGGGGGTTGCTAGGAGAGCAACCTTGATAAACTTGAGGGCCGAAAGGCCAGAGCGACGAGTCATCTACACCTCCAAGGGATTTAGAACGCCGCGCTTTTAAACAATGCTCCTGTCGAATCAAGGAAAACCTTAAACCATGAGCGCACTTGCCCTGACTCGCCGCCCGCATTTGTTGCCTTTTCTGCTCGTCGGATGCCCGCACAGACTTGATTTACAGCCTTCGCAGCGATCCTGTGAGACCGCGATTCGGTTCGTGCCCGAGCAGTTGACGGAACCCGTGAGCATCCTCGGCGCG
>JANOHG010000432.1:0-3864 GCA_031406375.1 Archangiaceae bacterium
ACTCTGTGTACAAGTCAGTGACTGTTACCGGAGGTAATGGTGCGAACTACCAGTACTATTACGACGCGTTTAATCGCCGCAGGTACAAGAGCTTTCCATTTGGCTCGCGTGAGGAGTATTTCTACGACACCGGCCATCAAATGTTGAGCAATGTAGGTGGTAATCTGCTGGGGCCTGAAACAGAATTGACAGTGGACGATTATGTCTGGCTCGGCGGTCGCGCGATCGCAATGGTGCGGGGAAACTTCTCCAAGCACTGGATCTCCGGTTGGCAGCGCTCCAATGATGACAAGCCGTCCTGCATGCGACTTGGCGAGGATGGAAAGTGCGGAACATACCATATCATCAATGACTACCTGCCAAAGCCAGTGATGATGGTTGAGAAATCGACTGGGCTCGTCACCAATGCAGCTCTCTACGACGAGTTCGGGCAGGTCAATCGAGTTCCACTTGTGACCGGGTTCAGTGTCCCGCCCAGTACAACTACGACATTGGGTACGGTTGCGTTGCATTCGGGTGGGACGATGAAGGCCCGAGTCCTTTACAATTATGTCGACGTCAAGCCTGGGGTCTACGTCAGACTGGGTGGAGCTGCGCCGTACACCGGAGAGCAGAAGGCACACGTCTGGAGTGACTGGGTAGCGTTTAGTTCGAGTTCGACGGCTTCGGTGACAGTTGACGGTTCGGTTCCGATGATTCGCTGCGGTAGACGTTTCCAACCACGGTGCCCCAATGGCGTCCAGACAGACTTCCTCGAGTACATGAGGTATTCTGCGTCGGCGACACCCACCTGGACGCCGATTCGCTTTCCAGGACAATTCTACGATCCAGAAACGGATATGTTTGAAAACTGGAATCGCTACTACGACCCAGGCACCGGTAGGTACCTCCAGCCTGAGCCACTCATCGCCTTGAAGCCGACGGCTGCGGTGGAGCCCGTGTATTCGTACGCGAGGAACAATCCAATCAATTCGACGGATCCGACGGGTCTCTTTACGAAGATTGGATTCTGTCCGAATTACTCAACCGCTCTTAGGAGGGCTCAGGAGTTGGCTGGATGTAATCCAGCGGCGCCGCGTTGCTCCGGGGGAGCCAATAAATGCCGCGAGCTGATTCGGAGCTGCACGAACAACTGCGACATTTGTGATGTTCTTCAAGATGGAGCCCCACCTTTGGTGTTTTTTAAGAGGTTTTTGCAAACTCCTGCACGGGTTCCTTTTCGGGGCACGCCCGCATGGGGCATTACGCATCTGACCGGCGCGACGGGGGTCTCGAATGTTGAGTTCACGAACGAATACTGCATAAACCCTGCTGAGAGCATCCTGTTGACTTGGTTCATGCTTCATGAGGCAGCACACGTTTGTAGTCAGTTTGTGGGTGGGACGGTTAGCGACTACCTCGGAGATCGGTGTGATGCTACGGGGATTGCTGCCGTTTGCACCAGGGACATGTGATGCGATTTATGGCTGTGCTTGTTTTGGTCGCTGCTGCTTGCAGGCGTGGCTCTGTTGAGTATTTGCGACCGGCTGATGCAGGGCCTTCCTCTGTCAGCGGTATTGGTGTTGCTCTCGAGCCCGTCCGTAGGTTTTCAGCCACCCCCGAGGGCCACCCTTGCCAGGGCGCAATCAGGCCCGGCGTAAATGATTGTTTCGTGGCAAGCGCCGAGAAGCGTATGTTTGATGGTGATGCGAGTCTTTATGACAGTTCAAGTCGCGTGAAGTGCGGTGAGGAGGCCCTCGTTTGTGGTTGGCCGATCGTCTGTGTTTGTGGCGACGGAGGCTGACCGTTGAGGCTCGTTCGCGAAGGCTGGAACTGAACTGGGTTGTCACTCGACTCGGAGTCGATGATGAGCCGGCGAGACGGATGACAGCCTTGTCACCCGGCTTTGCGGCGGAACTGCTGCACCATGGCGTCGATGACTTCGCGCAGCTTCTCTTGCTGAGCAAAGCGGGGCGTGCGACGGCGCGCGAACACGGCGCGGTTGATTGAGCTGGTGCCCAGGGTCGCGAGGGTGTCGCCGGCCCGGTACGTGGTGCGCGTCGGCAATGTGCATCAGCGAAGTCCCTCCTCCATGAAAGTAATATGGCGTATGACTCTTGTGTCCACCACTGAGGAACCGAGTTGTCGCCAGACGAGCGGATGACTCGCGAACGGGTGGCCGCGATGCGTCGACGCAAGCGAGACATCCCCACTTGAACGGCAGGGTCCTCAATGACACCTACCCAAGCTACTTCGCCTGCGGAACCTTCTCCCAATCCGCGAGGAACTTCTTAATCCCCGCGTCAGTCAGCGGATGCTGCGCCAGTTGCTGAATCACAGACAACGGAAGGGTCGCCACGTGCGCTCCCATTCTCGCTGCCGTCAGCACATGTATCGGATTGCGAACGCTGGCCACCAGCACCTGCGTCTTGAAGTCATACGCTCGGAAAATCTCGAGCACCTGCCGCACCATCTCCATTCCATCTTGCGAAATGTCGTCGAGCCGGCCGACGAACGGCGAGACATAGGTTGCCCCGGCCTTCGCGCAGAGCAGCGCCTGGTTCGGAGAAAACACGAGCGTCACGTTCGTCTTGATTCCTTCCGCGGTGAAGATCTTCGTCGCCTTCATTCCTTCGACGCCCATCGGAACCTTCACCACCACGTTCTTGTGCAGCTTCGCAAGTCCGCGGCCTTCGACGACCAGCTCATCGGCTGTCATCGACACGCACTCAGCGGAAATCGGGCCATCGACGATTGAGCAGATCTCTTTGATGGTCTCCACCAACGGCCGGCCAACCTTCGCCAGCAGCGACGGATTCGTCGTTACGCCGTCTACGCAGCCCATCGCATGGGCGGCACGGATTTCTTTCACATCGGCGCTGTCGATGAAGAATTTCATGCGAGGCGTCTAATCCGGCGGATCATTTGTGTCGACCCCGGATACAACCGCATCCAGTGAGTTCCCGTTCAACGCTCGCCTACGCCAGGAAGGTGCTCCGCATCGAGAGCCTCGCGATCGCATCACTCGAGCGCCGTCTCGACCGCGATTTCGTCGACGCCGTCGAAGCAATCCTCGGCTGCCGCGGCCACGTCATCGTCACCGCGATGGGCAAGCCAGGCTTCATCGCCCAGAAGCTTTCAGCCACCCTCGCCTCGGTCGGCGTCGCCTCCCTCTACCTCCACCCCGCCGAAGCGGCTCACGGGGATTTGGGCCGGGTGAAGAAGGGCGATGTCGTCGTCGCGCTCTCGAACTCGGGCGCCACCGCCGAGCTGATTGTCCTGCTCACTCCGCTCAAGCGCGTCGGCGTTACCTTGGTGGCCATCACCTCGGATCCCCGCAGCCCACTTGCTCAGGCCTGCGACCTGCTGCTCGACATCGGCGTCCTCGATGAGGCGTCTCCGCTGGGGCTGATTCCCACCGCCTCCTCGGCCGCGCTCCATGCGATGACCGACGCGCTCGCGATGTGCGTCGCTCACCGCCGCGAGCTCACCGCCGAGCAATACGCCCTGCTCCACCCCGGGGGGAAACTCGGGCGCAGCGTGCTCAAGGTCCACGAGGTGATGCGCGCCGGCGACGCTCACCCTGTCGTGAAGCAGACCGCACGACTCTCTGAAGTCGTCATCGTGATGACCAACACCCGCGGTCGCCCGGGTGCCGCCAACATCGTCGATGCCAAGGGCCTGCTCGTCGGCATCTTCACCGACGGAGACCTTCGCCGGCTCGCCGAGCGCAACCAGCTCGACTTCAAGGTGCAGGTCAAAGACGTAATGGGCAAGAACCCTCGCTTCGTGCTGCCGACGGATCTCGTCCTCGCTGCGGCAGCCCGAATGCGCGAGCATCAGGTGGATCAACTTCCCGTCGTCGACGGCGAAGGGCGAGCAATC
>JANOHG010000437.1:0-7788 GCA_031406375.1 Archangiaceae bacterium
CTGCGACTCGTACTTTTTCGGAAAGATCCAGACGAGAAACAACGCCATTCCGAAGACTGTCAGCCCAGCCAGGATGCCTGCGACACGGTGACGATCGAGGCTGCGCCAGACGAACCCTGCCGACAGCCTGAGCGCCGCGAAGTCGAACAGGTCGGCATCGGAAGAATCGACGGGACGTTGAGGCTCGGAATGCATCGGAATTTGATCCCCACCGCAAACCAGTAGATAAAGTTGTCGCCGAAGAAGCCGCCAGCGTACGCGAAGCCCGACGCGAGGGGGTCGGAATCAGACCATCATGAACAGAATTGACGGCAGCGACGTTTCCTCAGGGACACCCTACCAAATTGTGGATTTGCGAAGGCACTTGCGACAGATACTCGCTTCGATGGTTTTGCGCGTTCGCTGCGTCTTGCGTGGGTTGTGTTGCGTCATGGTGGTTGCGTGCCGAAATGATCTGCACGCCGCTGAGCCCACGGTTCCGGCGGCTGCGCCTGCGAAGGTGATTGAGGTTCTCTACAGCGGCAAGCTGCAGAGCAGTTGGCTCGACTACGGCTGGTCCCCGCGGGAACTCGGCAAGGGGCCGGCGAAGGTTGACCTGTCGAACTTTGGTGGCTGGATTCTGGGTAAACCGGGAAAGAAAGAAGGCTTCGGCGGACTGCGGTTCAAGGTGCGATCAGCCGACGCAGCGGATCTCGAGGTTCGCGTCGAGGGGCAGGGAAGTTTTCCAAGAGTGGCGTTGGCGAGCGTCGAGCCAGTCTCCGAAGCCAACGGGTGGCGCGAGTATTTCCTTCCGATTCTGCTGCTAAACCCGCGGGGCGTCGACTTCGAGCAGGTCGTCTTTCAGGGCAAGCGCAAGGGCAACTTCGAAGGTGCGTTGATCGACGAGATTGGGCTGACGGCCCCGGTCGAGGGTGCGGTAATGACAGGCGGCCCGGTCGTGGCGGTGAAGCTGTCGGTCGACTGCTCGGCGAAGGCGCGGCCAATCTCTGAGTTCATCTACGGCATCGCATACGACCACCAGCGGGCGGACGACGAGAGCGTGGTTGACCTGGGAGCAACGATTCGTCGGTGGGGGGGTAACCACACCACTCGGTACAACTGGCAGCTGGGCAACGCCTGGAATACCGCGAACGACTACTACTTCATGAACGTCAACTACACGTCGAAGAAGGACTACACGTACGAGACGTTTTTCGAGCAGCAGCAGAAGTGGAATCTGAAGACGGCGCTGACGGTGCCAATCATCGGTTGGGTCGCCAAAGACACCAGCGCTCTGGCTTTTCCCAAAGAGCGTTACCCGCGACAGGAACGGTTTGCGCCAGAAAACGACCAGGCAGGAAACGGAAACGCGCTCGATGGAAAGCCGCTGGACCCGCCGCCGCCCTCGACGACCTCGGTGGCTGCTCCTCCGGGGTTCATCGGAAAGTGGGTAGAGACCATTCGCCTCAAAGACAAAGCGACGGGGCGCGGGCGAGCAGTGAACCTCTACTTTCTCGACAACGAGCCTTCGCTGTGAGCCACACCCACCGCGATGTTCATCCTGCACCGACGACTTATGACGAGCTGTGGGAACGGACGCTCAACTACGCGCGGGCGATTCGCAAAGCCGACCCCGAGGCCATCATCGCTGGGCCATCGGAATGGGGCTGGACGAACTTCTTCGACTCTGCCGCCGACTCCACTGTTGGAAAGACGCTGCTTCGACCGGATCGCCGCAAGCACGATGACCTGCCGATTGTCGCGTGGTGGCTGAAGAAAGCGGCCGAGCACGAAAAGAAGACCGGCGAACGTCTGATCGACGTGCTCGATTTGCACTTTTACCCGCAGCAAAAGGACGTCGGCATCGCCTCATCGGGAAAAGTGGACGCGGCGACGAGCAGCATGAGGATCCGTTCAACGCGCGGGCTGTGGGATCCAACCTACAAAGACGAGTCGTGGATCAACGACACTGTGAAGCTGGTGCCGCGGATGCGCGAGTGGATCGACACGTACTACCCGGGGCGGGGCATCAGCATCGGTGAGTACAACTTCGGTGCTGATTTTCATGCTTCGGCGGGCGTGGCCCAGGCCGAGGCGCTCGGTCGTTTCGGGCAACATGGAGTGCAGTACGCGTTTGTCTGGCACTGGCCGCCCAAGGGCAGCGCGGCGGCGCAGGGGTTCAAGGCGTTTCGCAACTTCGACGGGAAAGGCGGCCGCTTCCTCGATTACTCGGTACCGACGAAGATGGCGGGGGCGGTGTCGCTGTTCGCTTCGCGCGACGCCACCACCAGCAAGCTGGTGTTGATTGCAATCAACACCGACCCGATCAGCGCCGCGGCGGGCGAAATCAAGCTCGACGGGTGCGGCCCAGTCGGAGTTCAGCGGGTGTACCAGACCACCTTCGGGCAGCGCGGCCTCGAGCCGGTGAAGTCGGCGCGGGTTGAGAAGGCGGTGTTGCCTGCGTACTCGATTACCGTCTTCGAGCTGACGCTGGCGGCGACTGAGCTCTTGAAATGAAGGTGTTGATGGCGATGCCGTTTTCGCCAGTGCCTCCCGATTTTGGTGGCGCGCTGCGCGTCTACCATTTGCTTCGCCAGGTCGCGCTGCGGCACCAGGTGACGGTGCTGACGTATGGCACGCCGGAAGATGCGGGGCGGATCCGCGGCGAGTTCGACCTTCGGCAGGTGCGGGTGGTCCCGCCGAAGTGGACTGGGGCGAGCACGCGCATTGGCCAGCTGTACTCGACGTTCACCCGCCACAGTTTTTTCCAGCAAGCGGTCACCCAAACCGCGTTCCAGCATCAGCTCGACGAGCTGGTCAAAGACGAGCAGTTCGACGTGGTGCAGACCGAATTCTCACACTTGGGGCCGTTTGCCTTGAAGACGAACGCGCTCAAGATCCTCGACGCGCACAACGTCGAGTACGACAATTTTCGGCGGATGTTTGCCAGCTCGCGGTGGGGAATCAAGAAGCTCTACTATGGGCTCGAGTTCCAGAAGATGAAGGCTGACGAGCTGGAATGTTGCCGGATGCATGACGCGGTGTTGACGACATCAGACCGCGACAAGGAGCTGTTCGGAAAAGACATCCAGACGCCGATTCACGTCGTACCCAACGGAATGGACGGCGCCTATTTCACGGCGCGCAGCGATGTGGAGAGCGAAGAACACTCGCTGGTCTTCACCGGGATGATGGCCTACGTGCCGAATCACGATGGCATCACCTGGTTCCTCGACGAGGTGCTGCCGCTGATTCAGGCGAAGGTGCCGAAGGTGAAGTTGTACGTGGTGGGAAAGAATCCGCCGCAGGCAATCAGCCGGCGAGCGAGCGAGCAGGTGATTGTCACCGGCACCGTGCCCGATGTGCGGCCGTACGTCTGGCGTTCGAGCGTGTACGTGGTGCCATTGCGAATGGGTGGCGGCACGCGACTAAAGGTCGCCGAGGCGCTGTCGATGAAGAAGCCAATGGTCTCAACTCGCATCGGCTGCGAAGGAATCGATCTCAAAGACGGTCACAGCGTGCTGCTGGCCGACTCGCCGCGCGACTTTGCCGACGCGGTGATTCGCTTGTTGGGCGATGCGTCGCTTCGCAGGTCGCTGGCCGAGAACGGCGCGACGCTCGCCAGGCAGAAATACGACTGGAGCGTGATCGGCGAGGCGCTGGAAGCCGTCTACCAGCGCGGGCATCAACATGGTTCACTGCGCCAATGAAGAGTCCGTTCGTGGTGGTCACTCCCAGCTACGCTCCGGACTTCGAGCTGTGCAAGGACCTGCATCGGTCGGTGCTCGAGCACACTGCCCCGGCCGTCGTTCACACCATCGTGGTGCCTGATCGCGATCACGCCCTGTTCTCGACCCTGGCGGGCCCCCGTTGCGTCATCTGGCGGGTAAGCGACCTGCTGCCGTGGCGGTTTCTCCCAATTCCCCGCGCCAACACCTGGCTCAACCTGCGGCGACCGCTGCCTCCGGTGCGTGGGTGGATTATGCAGCAGTTGGTGAAGATCGCCGCCGCCGCCCGCGCCAACGCCACCACGGTGTTGCTGGTCGACTCGGATGTAATCCTCATCCGCCCGGTCGCCGCCGACACCTTCCGCAAGGACGACGTGCTGAAGCTGTACCGGAAAGACGCTGCGATCGACGCGCGGTTGCCACGCCACGTCATCTGGCACCGCACCGCGGAAAGGTTACTCGGCCTACCTCCCGTCAACCCACCGCTGCCTGACTACATCAGCGCGTTCAACGTCTGGGATCGCGAGACGATGCTCGCGCTGCAAAAGCGAATCGAGACGGTAACCGGTTTGAACTGGATGGACGCCATCGGGTCGCACTTGCATTTTTCCGAGTTCATTCTCTATGGGGTTTTCGTCGACAGGGTGCTCGGGTACCCCACCAACTCGCGCGGCTCGCCGTCGATGCACGTGTGCGCGTATTGGGAGCCTCGGCCACTGGACCTCGCGGCAGCGACGGCGTTCGTCAACTCGTCCGGACCCGATGACGTCGCGTTGATGCTCTCGGCAAAGTCGCGCACCCCTTTGCAGATACGCCGCGCGGCCTTCGCCACGCTGGGCCAAAAGGGCTCGGTGGGGTAGTGCGTGACTCGAGGAGCTGCCCAATGAAAGTGTTTTCGGCGGTGGCGCTGCTCGCGCTTTACGGTTGCAAGGGGTCCAGCGCCGCGACGCCGACGGTTCAGCGCGGGGTCGAGAAGAAGGGCTTTGCGGCCAGCCCACTGCTCTCACGAACGGTCGGCGTGAAGTCCAAGCCCGGCGGCGCAAACACGCTCATCAATGGCAGGTTCCGCGGGGACGACCGCACGTGGGAATGCAAGACGCCGAGCGCCTCGCAACCTGCGTGGGCGGCGTTCGACGTCGGTGTTGGCCCTGCTCGGCTGCTGTTCAGCTGGTTCGCCTCAGGCAATTCCAGTTACGTCGAGACGATGTACGGAGGCCCTGGCTCGTACCGCATTGAGACCTCGGCCGACTCGACCAACGGCGAGAATGGCATCTGGACCAGCGTGGTCGTGGTGCCCGACAACCTGGTGATGAACCGGGCGCACTCGTTTGTCTTTGAGAAGCAGCGCTGGGTTCGATGGGTGGTTACCGGGCCCAGTCCGCGCACTTACGAATACGGAGTTCAGATTTCTGAAATCGAGATCCACGACATCTCGAAGGGCGCCAAGGATGTTTGGTTCTTCATGGGCGACAGCATCACCGCCGCTGCGTTTGATCGCGACACGCCGCACCTGCCGGGCTTCGCCGAAGAGATTCACCGCCGTTTCCCCGCGTATGATCCGACGGTGCTCTACGGCGGCATGGGATTCTACAAGAGCTCCGATGGCCTCGAGCAGCTGACCCAATGGATGGCGCTCAACCCCGACGCGCACTACTGGGCAATCGGCTTGGGAAGCAACGACCCAGGTGAGCTGCCCGAGCACCTTGCTGAGTACCGAAAGAACCTCACCCAGCTGGTCACTCGGCTCAAAAAGGCCGGCAAGGTTCCAGTGATTGCACGGGTTCCGTTTTCCACCGGCAGGGACACCAGCGGTTTGGCCAAGGTGGTCGACGAGGTCACCGCCGCGCACGGTCTGCCCAAGGGGCCTGATCTGTTTGCTTGGTTCAAGGCGCACCCAAACCAGCTTGCCGACGGACTGCACCCCAATGACGTCGGAATCGTCGAGATGAATCGGCTGTGGGCCGAGGCGATGGCGATGCTCTACACGCCCTGAGCAATGGGGCGCGCAGTCGCCGAATCAAAACCAGACCTTGAGCCTCAAGAAGTGCTTTTCGAACAAATGGTAGCTCAAGAACGAGATCGCGATCGCCGCCGCGAGGCCCAACGCCGCCTGCACGAAAATCGCCAGCGTGTGCGAGCCAACCCACACCGCGACTTGGTCTTCAGTTCGAAAGCGAATCAGGAAGTATCCAAAGATGAAATGGTAGACATAGAGGCCGTAGCTGTACTTGCCAAAGAAGGTCATCGGTCGGCTCTCGAACAGCCTCCGAAGCCAATCGGGGCCGACGAGCGCTAATACAAGCACCGCGCAAAAGCAGGCTGCAAAGGCGGTCTGTCGAAGCTGGTGAAACAGCTCTTGAACGTGAGGAAAGATTCGAGTCAGCACGAAGCTGCTGACGATGAACGCTAAGCTTGCGACCAGCACCTTCGGCGCCAGCTTGCCCAGGCGTTCGATTCCCTGCTCTTCGCGCGCAATCACCGCCATCAGACCTCCCAACGCGAGCGCATCGAGGCGGCCCGGAGTGAGCACATACACCGCCAGCGAGCTCACCCCTGCGGCGACCATGCCTAACCGCAGCAGCACCGCTGTGCCGGCAATCAACAGCGCAAGGCGCTTGAGCCGCGGGCCATCACTGACGAAGACAATCAGCGGCCAAAGAAAATAGAAGTGCTCTTCAACCGACAACGACCAGAAATGGTTGAAGACGGGCAGCGCTTCCCAGTCGCCGCGCATCGCGAGGAAGATGTTCGAAGCGTGCCCCCACAGCCAGCCCTGGTGTTCGACCGCACGGTTGAGCTCGGGCGACTGCACGAAGAGGGGGACGATCCACAGCGCGACAATCAAGACTCCGAAGTAGAGCGGGAAGATCCTCAGCATTCGACGACAGTAGAAGTTCTTGAAGTACGACGGCTTCTGCTTCGCCTCGAAGAGGATGCCAGTGATGAGGAAGCCCGAGAGCACGAAGAAGAGGTCGACGCCCATCGCGCCGTAACTGGCTAACTGGGTGATTGCCTTCTCGGCGAAATTATCGGGGCGCGCGTTCCCGATGAAGTGAACCACCAGCACCATCAGGATCGCCAGACCACGCACCCCGTCGAGAGCAGGCACGTGACCCTTCAGCACAGTCACTGCCAAGCGGGTCATTGCCTTCGACTATAGGCGAGTGTCCACATCGCTCAAGAGAGACTTGGACAGTGGTGCGGTGGTGCGTCGCCGCGCTCATCACGGGATCGCGCTGATGGGATGTGCCGGTTTCAATCGCGGCGTTGTGGCGAGTTGGTGCTTTTTGGTTGGGACAATTTTTACACAGTTGAGGCAAACGACCTCATCGCGGTGTTGCGAGAAGTTTTGCATCAAGCGCAGATTGACGCCTGTTCCGCCCTTCCCCGGGCGCGGTTGCTCGTCGAAGTAGTGGCGCGCTGGTTGCAAAATCGAGCGCGGCCACCCTGGGAAGAAGCCTTCCCGCTCACCCGAACAGGAGCACCCATGAAACGACCGGCTCGTCTGCCTCACGCTTCCTTCCGATTCCCGCTGATCACCGCGCTCACCGCGCTCGGCTTCGCCGCCTGCGGCCTTCCCGACGCATCCGAGGAGTCCGCCTCACTGTCGCAGGGCCTGGCTGGACCGTCGGTGCCGTCGCTGGGTGCGGCCACCAACTTCGCGGTGCTGGGCGCCTCGACGGTGACTTGCACCAACGCCTCGTCGCTCACCGGAAAGGTCGGTGTCAGCCCCGGCACGGCGATCACCGGCTTCAACCCGGATTGCACCGTGAGCGGGTCGATCGAAGCGGGCTCAGCCCCCGCCGCCTCGGCCCACAACGACCTGGTGATTGCTTACAACGGCCTCACCGCGGTGGCCTGTGAGCACAACCTCACCGGTACCGACCTCGGGGGGATGACGCTCGCTCCGGGCGTTTACTGCTTCGACTCGTCGGTGGGAATCACCGGCCAACTCACTCTCGACGGCGGCGGCGACAGCAACGCGGTGTGGATCTTCCAGATCGCGAGCACCATCACCACCGGCTCTAACGCCGCGGTGGTAATGAGCGGCAGCGCGCAGGCCTGCAACGTCTTCTGGCAG
>JANOHG010001290.1:0-5893 GCA_031406375.1 Archangiaceae bacterium
CGGACGCGCTGATCGAACGCATCCGGGTGACCTTCGACACGGACGAACGGATCGCGCTCGAGCGTGAGTTCCATGCGGTGCTCTTTGCGGATCAGCCGTACACCTTCCTCACCAATCGGCCGGCGCTCGACGCGGTAAAGACCCACGTCCGGGGCATTCATCCCTCGCTGGTCTGGTATGACCTAAGGAAGGTGTGGCTGCTGCCCTCAAAGGCAATGCCCCCGGGCCAGTGACCGCCGAGATTCTCGCCCACCTGGGGCTGCCCTCCCACCTGCTCCCTGTCGCTGCGGCCCGAGCCCCTGCCCAGCGCTCCCATGTCATTCGCGATCTCTGGCTGCGCCGATTCAACCACTTGTGCCACGCCCTGCGAGCCCAGTGGACCAGCGCGGCGAGGGACGATGTGTTGCCATTCACTCCGAAGTAGTTGAGGTGTCCCTCGATGCGACTCACGAGGGCTGCGTGTTGCTCCTTCACTTCCAGATGCCGATGACTGCGGCACCAGTCGTAGACAGCCCTGATGGCCCGCCCAAGGCGCCCACGTCGTGTCTTGCTGACTTCCACTCGTCGCCCGGCGATCTGGTGCTGGTGACGACGAAGCGCACCGCGCTCATCGAACGGTATCAGCGGGCCAGAGTGTGGTTGCAAGCTGGGAAGGCTGATTGCTTCAGGTGCGGAAACGTCGGCTGTCGAGCGCGTACTTGCGGACCTTGTAGTTGAGGATCCGCTCGGTCGTTTTCAGCATTCGCGCTGCGCGGGCGGCATTGCCGCGGGTGCTCTTCAGCGC
Organism: Archangiaceae bacterium; assembly: GCA_031406375.1. Lineage (GTDB taxonomy): Bacteria > Myxococcota > Myxococcia > Myxococcales > Myxococcaceae > JAGSPQ01. The sequence continues at coordinate 785 of JANOHG010001290.1, forward strand.
GTCGAGAAGAAGATCCTTCTCGTACGCCGTCACCGCTTCTTCCAATGAAAGACTGCTCGACGTGTTCGACGCTTCGGCGGTCTGAAGCGTGGGAGGCAAATGGTGGCCGTGGATCACGCTGCCCTCACAGACGACCACTGCGCGCTCGATGATGTTCTCGAGCTCCCGAACATTTCCCGGCCAGTGGTACCCGACCAGCATGTCGATCGCCGGCGTCGAGATCCTTCGAATCGTCTTCCCATTCGCGCGCGCGTATTTGGACAGGAAGTGATCCGCCAGCTGCATGATGTCTGGCTTTCGCTCGCGCAGAGGCGGCACGAAGATGCTGAAGACGTTCAGTCGGTAGTAGAGGTCTTCGCGAAAGGTCTTCTCGAGGATCGCCTTCTCGAGGTCCTTGTTCGTGCCAGCCATGAACCGCACGTTGGCGCGAATCGTCTCGGTGCCTCCCAGCCGCTCGAACTCGCGCTCTTGTAGGGCGCGCAAGAGCTTGACCTGCGTCGCCAGGTTGAGCTCCCCAATCTCGTCGAGGAAAATGGTGCCTCCTTCGGCGAGCTCGAAGCGGCCCTTCTTGCGACCCTGCGCGCCGGTGAAGGCGCCCTTCTCGTACCCGAACAGCTCGGACTCGACGAGCGTGTCAGGCAGCGCGGCGCAGCTCACCTTGACGAACGGCTTCTTCGCGCGCGGTGAGTTGTAATGAATTGCGTGGGCGATCAGCTCTTTTCCGGTGCCCGAATCACCGCGAATCAACACTGTGGTGTTGGTGCTGGCGACCTGCGAAATCTGCTCGTAGACCTGTCGCATCGGGCCGCTGCTGCCGATGATGTTCGAGAACTCGTAGCGTTCCTTCAGCTCAAGGCGCAGATGCTGGTTCTCTTCGAGCAGTCGCTGTCGCTCGGCCTGGATGACCCGATGAACCTTCAGGGCCTGGGCGATCATCGAAGCGATGACCCTGAGGAACTTCGCCGCTCCATCCAGGTCGCGGTCTTTCTCGTAGGCGAGATCGACGCTGAGCGTGCCTTCGGTGCGTCGGTTGAGGATGATCGGCAGGCAGATGAAGCTGACTTCTTTGCCCTTCCCCTGGTGACCAAACGCGCGGTTGAGAAACAGCGGCTCTTTGCTGGCTTCCGGGACGACGATCAACCTTCCGCTCTCGACGACGCGCCCGGTGATCCCTTCACCCAGTCGATACCGCGCCCGCTGACCTTGCGGCGGAATGCCGATCGACGCCTCGATGTAGATGTCGCCCGACTCGGGGTGCAACAAGGTGACGGCGCCATGGACGAGCTCGTGATCGTGCTCGAGGTGCTCCAGCACCCGCTCGAGCCCTGCTTTCAGGTCCGGAGTGCTCAACAGTGCCTGGCTAATCTCCAGCAGCGTTGGCAGCTGCTGAATCTCTTCGCGCCGCTGAATGTCTGCCCGCCTCTCCTTCAAGTCCACACCCCTGCCTCTGCATGAGGCTTGCCGTTGGCCGCGACCCTCTCAGCGCGCGCTCGCAGCCGGTGGTTCAATGTTACATTTGTGTAGCCATAAAGCTCAATGACAACAATTTCGTCGGAACGACAACTGGGCGAAATGCGGCCCGGGCGGGCGCCAGAAATTGTCTCGACGACCTGCGCGGTCGCAAATACGAAATTGTATGAGTTCCAACGCAATACGACATTTTTGTAGTGTCCGGCTCATCGAGTGTTTCTCAATCTCATGATGTTCATGGGGTCTTCCTGGCATTGATGCTGCACTGCGTTACGGACTGTGAGGCGCCCAGGCTCGAGCACGCATACCCATTGCCCCTACTGCGCGGTGCAGTGCGGGATGAAGGTTTCGATCGCGGATGGAGCAGCGACGGTCGAAGGCGACGGTTTCCCGGTCAACAAGGGGCAGCTGTGTGTGAAGGGTTTTACTTCGGCCGCGGTGCTCAACCACCGCGAAAGGTTGACGACTCCGTTGATTCGCAAAGACGGAATGCTTCAACCCGCAAGCTGGGATGAAGCGCTCACGCTGACTGCGTCGCGGCTGCGGCAAGTTCAGGCCCGACATGGGCCGGACGCGGCCGCGGTCTTCGGCAGCGGCTCGCTGACCAACGAGAAGGCGTACTGGCTCGGCAAGTTTGCGCGGGTCGGCTTGGGTACCGCGAACATCGACTACAACGGGCGCTTCTGCATGTCGTCTGGCGCGACGGCGGCGAACCTCGCCTTCGGAATTGATCGCGGTCTTCCGTTTCCCGTCGAAGACATCGCGTCGACCGAGGTGTTGGTGCTGGTCGGCGCCAACGTCGCTGAGACGCTTCCGACGTTGATGCAGTACCTCGAAGTTCAGCGGGCCCGCGGGGGCCAGCTGATTGTGATCGACCCACGGCGAACGTTGACCGCGCCGCAGCCTGTGCTGCACCTGAAGCTCATCCCCGGCTCGGATGCTGCGCTCGCCAACGGGCTGCTTCACCTGCTGGTGCGTGAGGAGCTCATCGATCGCCGCTACATTCGCGAGCGCACCGAAGGCTTCGAAGCCGTGAAGGCGCTGGTGTCGGGCTACTGGCCCGAGCGGGTGGAACGCTTGACCGGAATTTCGGAACCGCAGCTGCTGAAGGTCGCCCAGACTTTGGGCACCGCGAAGTCGGTGATGATCTTGACGGGTCGCGGCCCTGAGCAACAGGCCCATGGTGTTTCGAATGCGCTGGCATTCATCAACCTCGCTCTCGCGCTCGGCAAGGTCGGCGCCCAGTTCAGTGGGTGGGGGTGTCTGACTGGCCAGGGCAACGGCCAGGGCGGGCGTGAGCACGGGCAGAAAGCCGACCAGCTTCCCGGCTACCGACGGGTCGACGACCCGGCAGCACGTGCGCACGTCGCGCGCGTTTGGGGCGCGCCTGAGCACACGATTCCTGGAGTCGGAAAATCTGCCTACGAGCTGCTGTCGAGCGACTCGGTGAAAGGCATGCTGGTGGTCGGCTCGAACGTCGTCGTGTCAGCACCAAACGCGCTGCAGGTGACTCAGAAGCTGCAAGGGCTCGAGTTCCTGGCTGTCGTCGACTTCTTCGTTTCGCAGACGGCCGCTCTGGCCGAGGTCGTGTTTCCTTCCGCGCAATGGGCCGAAGAAGAGGGCACGATGACCAACCTCGAGGGTCGAGTGATTCACCGCCGGCGCGCGGTGGCCCCCGCTCGAGGAGTGCGCACCGACCTGGAAATCATCGCCGGGTTGGCATCGGCGCTCGGCGCCCAGAAGCTGTTCGCCGACCCTTCGCCACGCGCAGTGTTCGAAGAGCTGCGCGCAGCCACCCGTGGAGGCCCGGCGGACTACGCCGGAATCAGCTACGAAAAAATCGATCGGCTCAATGGAGTCTTCTGGCCGTGCCCAACCGAGGACAGTGAAGGCACTCCGCGGTTGTTCACCGAGCGCTTCCCCACGCCATCGGGCCGGGCGCGATTTCAGGCACGTCACCACGAGTCGCCCGCCGAAGAGCCCGATACCGAGTTCCCGCTGTTCCTCACCACCGGGCGGGTGTTGGCGCACTATCAGACGGGGACTCAGACGCACCGGGTGGCGGCGCTCGAACGCCACGCAGCTGCGGCGTTCGTCCAGCTGCATCCGAGCACCGCGCGGCAATACGAAATCGAGGACGGCGACCCAGTGACGCTGCGCACCCGCCGCGGCTCTGCGCGGTTCTTCGCCCAGCTCACCCGCGCGATTCGTGAAGACACGCTCTTCGTCCCCTTTCACTGGGGCGCCGATGGCAGCGCGAACCGGCTGACGAACGCCGCGCTGGATCCGATGAGCCGAATGCCTGAGTTCAAAGTGTGTGCGGTGCGCATCGAGCAGCCTGCGTTCGCTTGAGGAAATCAAATGAATACAAAACAACGCATGGTTGTGATTGGAAACGGCATGGCGGGGGCCCGCTTTGTCGAGGACTTGCTGAGCCACGGCGGCGCAGAGCGCTTCGAGGTGGTGATGTTTGGCGATGAGCCGACCGGCAACTACAACCGCATTCTTCTTTCGAGCGTGCTCGCCGGAAAACACGACCCCGAAGACATCTTCATCAACCCGAAGGAATGGTACCCCGCCCATGGGGTGACGCTTCACGCAGGGGTGCGGGTGACGGAGATCAACCGGGCTGCCAAGGAAGTAATTAGTCAGAACGGCATGCGCGTTTCATACGACAAGCTGGTGATCGCCACTGGCAGTCAGGCGTTCGTGCCGCCGATGACGGGGGTGTACTCAGCGCCCGGAGTCTTCAAGCGCGGCGTCTGCGCCTTTCGCACGCTCGAAGACTGCCGCCTGATTGTCGCGCAGGCGAAGACAGCCCAGCGCGCGGTGGTCATTGGAGGAGGGCTGCTGGGCCTCGAGGCAGCGCGGGGCTTGCTCGCCCATGGGCTTGAAACCCACGTCGTTCACCTCGCGACCCACCTGATGGAGCTCCAGCTGGATCCCCAGGGTGGCGCGACCCTTCAAAGGCAACTCGAGAAGATGGGGTTGCATATTCACCTCGGCCGAATGACGACCCAGGTGTGCGGTGAGCGCGAAGTGACGGGGATTCGCTTTCAGGATGCGGGAGGCCTGGAGTGCGATTTGCTCGTCATCTCGGCCGGCATTCGCCCCAACACCGAGCTCGCACGACAGGCGGGGCTCACCGTCGAACGCGGCATCGTGGTTGGCGACGACCTCGCTGTGGTCAACGATCCCGATGTGTTCGCGGTTGGGGAATGCGCTCAGCACGCAGGCAAGGTATACGGGTTGGTCGCTCCGCTTTGGGAACAGACCCAGGTGCTGGCGCAACGGCTCTCGGGCAAAAACCCGAACGCGTCGTACCGCGGATCCAAGGTGTCGACCCGACTCAAAGTGATGGGGTTGGATCTGGTGGTGCTTGGCGAGCGCGACGCGAGCACGCCTGCCGACGAAGAGATCAAGTACAGCGAGCCAGCCGAGGGGATTTTCAAGAAGCTGATAATTCGCGACGGCAAGCTGATCGGGGGCGTGCTGCTGGGCGATGCCAACGGAGCTCCCGAGCTGCTTCGGCTGTTCGCACGGTCGCTCGACGTTCCCCTGCGGCGCGCTGAGCTCCTTTTCCCGATGGGTGAGGGGGCGGTGCCTGATGTGCTGGACCTGCCTGAGGCTGCGCAGATC
>JANOHG010000529.1:0-3626 GCA_031406375.1 Archangiaceae bacterium
GCCACGTCTCGTCGCGCTCGCCCAGGCGCCGCCTCAGCTGGCGCTGCCGATGACGTAGTGTCTGACGGGCTTCACAGCGACCCCCTCGCAGTCTCACCCCTGCGCCCAACTCGCTGGCAGCCTTTGCAAACCGACTCCCCCACCGCCAACCCTTTCCCGTCCACTCGCCTTGTGCCGCCTACCTCCACCAGCCCCGGGCGCCCATTTCCCGCTTCAATCTTCCTCACTGTCGGGCGAGCTGAGCGAGCGCTTCGGGAACTTTGTCGAACATCACCGCCACACCCACGCCCGGCACCACTGCTGCCACGCGCGCAGACACCTGCACCACCGGCTTGCCGAAAACCTTGAGTTCCAGAAGAACTTCGGCGCCAGATTGGGTGCCGGTGACGCTCACCCCGCGAATCAGCAGCCCACCTTTCGAAATCTCAGCCTCGAAGGCGGTGACGTATTCGGCGACTGAGTGGTAACCGACTTGAAGCAGCGGCGCGGGCATTTGGATGGCGTTGTAGCTGAAGTGAGGCGAGCAAGCTCAGAACGGCGCCAGAGACTGCAGCGCGACCCGCCTGGCTGTTTGGGGATGCGTGAAAGTCAGGGACTCGGCGTGCAACAGCAACCGTTCTCCTTCACGGCCATAGAGGCGATCACCCACGATTGCTGCGCCGATGCCGAGTGGATGCGCCGCATGAACGCGCAGTTGGTGGGTCCGACCGGTTCGCGGAAACATCGCCACCCGCGTGCGCGTCGAAGTGCGTTCGAGTACCTGCCAGTGCGTCAGGGCATACTTGCCGTGCGTCGGGTCATGAATCTGCCGTGGGCGATCGTCGTGATCGACGCGCAGCGGCAATTCGACTTTGCCTTCGTCGGCAGCGACGGTTCCCTCAAGCCAGGCGATGTACCGTTTCTCTATCTCGCGCTGGGCAAACTGTTTCTGAATCGCCGCGTGAGTCGAAGGGTCTTTGGCGACCAGCAACAACCCTGAGGTGTCGAGATCAAGCCGATGCACCAGCAGCGGCTTAAGCAGACGCTGGCCCAGTCGCAGCAACACCGAGTCATGCAGCCTCGCGTGGCGGCCCGGCACCGAGAGCAGCCCGACGGGCTTATCGACCACGACCACCCATGCATCTTCGAAGACCACGCGCGGCTCGGCAATCGCGGCCGACTCGGCCCCGAAGAGGGGGGCCGGCTCGACGTCGAGTCCTTCGAGCATGAAGGGCAACACGATTCCGCACTTGCCGCGGCACGACGGGTAGTAGGCGCCGGGCTGCCGCGCTCCTGAGCTGGGCGCGGCTCCCCACCAAAACTCAGCGAGCGCGACAGGGCGCAGCCGACGCCGGAAAGCGTCACCGAAAAGCTTGGGGGCCGCGCAGTCGCCCGCTCCGCCGGGAGGCTCGTTGGGCGCAAAGAGCGCCCGCAGCTCACGCTGTTCGCCGTGGGCGTTGATGACCCGGTAGGTCGCGTGCATCTGCCGAAGCAATTGGTTCGAACGTTCTGAACGACGCAGCTCGACCAGCGCGCGCTGAGCGTCAAACGGTCGAAGGCGAGCTTCAAGCGACTGAAGTTCGCGGGTGTGGGCGAGGTCGAACGCACGACGCTCGGCGGTGTCCGCGCGGCTCTGTTGAGCCAACGGGTGCAGGTCGCGGGAAGCTGCACGCTCGGCGTGGCGACGGGTTCGCCTCTCTCGGTGGCGTTCACGCAAGCCGCTCAAGGCCTTCTCGTGGTGCGCGATCAGCTCAAAAAGCGCGCGCCGGATGTCGGCAGGGCCTTCAACGAGCGCGCGGTGCTCGCGCTCGAGTGCCCGCAGCTGGGTTTCACCCTCGGGCCAGAATGCCTCGAGCGCGGTCAGGTCGAACAACGGAGGCACAAAGCCTTCCACCTGCCAGCTGCCTTCAAGCATCCCCGAAAACGCTCGAAGGTAACCGACGCGACCGTCGGGCGCGGCGACGACCAGCACCCCGAACATCTTTCCGCCGCCCGCAGCGTCGAGCCCGACGAACTGCGCACGTCGCAGCAGCGCCTGCAACTCTTCCGCTGCGCGCCGCGCCAACGCCAAAGGCGCACCTTGACGAAACGGACTCACCAACCGAGCCGGCAGCGCACTGGGGGCGGGTTGGGGGTCGAACCAGACCACCGTGTTCACAAGCTGTCTGCGCGCAGCTCGAGGGCAGGTGATTCGCCACCCGAGCAAGTGCACGCCACGAACGCCGCCGAGTTGCGGCGGGTCATGCTCTGTTCCATCGACGGCCCAATCATTCCGCGCCGGTGGCCTGCTTCGACGCACCGGGCCTGACAACGCTTCTCACGCGCGAGGTCATTGGCGGCGACTCCGGCGAACAAAGCGAGCATCCCGACGATGACGCCACCCAAGCTCGCAATCGTCATCACGCGACTGACGACCCCGTGCTCGCCACGCACCAACGCCATCAGCACGCCTAACTGCTTCGATCTCTTCCGGCCTCCCTTGGAGAAGACGACGCCCATGAAGACGGCGGCCGAGAAGAAGAAGATCGCGACGCCGACGACGGTCACGGGATGCGGTGCCATTGCGTCATCGCAGCACGCAACCCACCCGCGACCAAGCGTCGGTTCAGGGCATTCGCCAGGAAAGCGTGCTGTTCGGTTAGTAGCCTTCAGCACCCAGCAGGGCCGCGCCCACGGCTCCGCTGTCATCGCCATGTGCCGCCAGCGCGACCTTGAGCCCAGACCGGCTGACCGCAAGTGTGCGTTCGCCGATGGTGTCGCAGACCCGACGCACCAGTCGAGGTGAACGGGTCATCACACCCCCGCCGAGAACGACGAAGCCGGGGTTGAGCACCGTCACCACGTTCGCGATTGCAAGCGCGAGCGCCGACGACGAGAAGTCCCAGATTTTTTTCGCTTCGGCATTTCCCGCGTGCGCCTGTTCCTCGAGGTCCGAGGCCGAGCCTTTGAGCCCAGACTCGCTCATCCATGCTTCGATGTTCGTTCCACCCGCGTAGGCTTCTAGACAGCCCTTCTCACCACAGCCGCACTGTCGACCACCCTCGGCGACAATTTTGATGTGGCCAAGCTCACCCGCCACTCCGCCCGCCCCTGCCATCAGCACGCCCGATGAGATGATGGCGCTGCCGATGCCCGCACCCACGAGCACGGTGTAGCTGTGCGATTCGCCCCGCGCGGCGCCGACCTTTAGCTCGGCCCACGCCGCAGCCTTGGTGTCGTTGACGACCCGCACCGGTCTGCCCAGCTCTCGGCCGAGCAAATCTCCGAGCGGAACATCGCGCCAGCCCAGCGTCGGGGAGACGACGATGTCGTTCCCGTGCATCTGGCCGGCGGCGCCGATCGCGCACGGCAGCGGAGTGTTCGCCCCCGCTTGCTTCGAGACCTTGGTCATCAACTGCGCGAGCGCCTTCACCACCGCAGGAGGAGACTTGTCCTCGTGGGCTTGCTTCACCGATGCGACGACGCGTCCAAGCGCGCGGTCGATCACCACCGCACGCATGTACAAGCCGCCGAGATCCACCCCGAGTGCGAGAGTGCTAGCCATGACTTGAGCTCCTTGTTGAACGAGTGCTTGAGGACCTCGTGCAATACCTTATTCACGCGCGCGTCGACCAACTTAAAGCAACCCGAGGACAGCGACCCGGCCG
>JANOHG010000545.1:0-3314 GCA_031406375.1 Archangiaceae bacterium
GATCAGACACTGGTGAAGCTGCGCCCCAAGGAGACCTTGGCCGATCGGCTGGTCAGTGACGGCGCGATCGCTGAAGCCGACCTGCTTCGTGCGGTGGCCCAGTCGACCGGTACGAAGTTCATCAGCTCGCCTCGGCTGGCGGATCTGCGGCTGCCGGCCGACGTGCTGTCGATGATTTCGCTCGACGCGGCCCAAGAGCTGGACGTGTTGCCGCTGGCGCACAACCTGCCCAAGAAGGCGTTGACAGTGGTGATCGCCGACCCCGAGCAACTCAGCAAGCTCGACGCGCTTCCGCGGGTGGGAAAGATGGACCTGGTGATCGCGAACGTCGCGATGCCGGCGGCGATCCGTTCGGCGATTCGCAGACTGCACGGCCTCGAGCATTCTCAAGTGGCCGCCATTGTCCAGCCGATCGGAAAATGCAGCGAATGTTCCGAAGCCATTTTCGACGATCAGCTCGAGTGTGCGCGATGCGGGCTGCTGCTCAACGCAAACGCCCGCGTCGACGCGTCTGAAGCGCGCATCGTTCGGGCGCTGCTGTCGCAGCCGACGGGCCTGCACCAAGTCCTCTCGCTCGCGCAGGTCCATGAAGGGCCGACGCGCGTCGGGTTCGCTCTGCCGGTGAGCGTCAAACAGACGCCCGAGCTGACCGCGTCACTTGAAATTGCCGGCTCACTGTCCACGTTCGAGGCGTTCTTGGTCTCGTTCGTCGACGGCAAGATGACGGTGGGCCAGCTTTCGGAAGCCTCGGGTTTGATGGCGATCGAAGTTCAGGCGGTGATCGCCGCACTCTGTGAACGAAAAGTTCTGAGGTTGCGCGATTCAGTTCCCCCGCCGCAGAGAACTCCGCCCGTTCCTCCGCCCGTCGGGTTGAAGAAGCGCTCGGAGCTGCCGACGGTACAAGAAGCCGAGCCGGTAAGACCCGCGCACTCTCGCCAACTGGACCCCAAAGTCCAGATGGAGAACTCGATTCAAGCGGCGCTGGCGCTCGAGCGCCGGGGGCAGGTCGACGGCGCGATTTCGGTGCTTCGCAATGCAATCTCGCGCGCTCCGAACGCGGCCGCGCTCTACAACCGTCTCGCGCTGGTGCTGATCCATCAGCACAAGGACGCGCAACAGGCCGAAGAGCTCATTCAGAAGGCCATCGAGCTCGAGCCCCACAACCCGGTCTTTCGTGCGAACCTGATTAAGGTGATCGGACTGGCCGCGATGGGCAAGAAGTAGCGCGGCACCCCGGGCGATCAGCTTCGCTGGCGCAAAGTCGGGAGCTCTTCATTGAGCGCGCTCGATCGGCTCGACGCGACGCTTGCGCTTCGAACGACAGCCCTCGGTGGGCTCTTACCGGCGCGACATCGGCTTCGCGTCGACGATGCTGACGTCTGCGGTGTGGCCGCTGTTGGCGAGCAGCCGGGCGGTGATCTTGAAATCCTGGCCGAGCGTCAACTCGAGCGACGGCGCGCCGCCGCTGCCTACCCGCCATTCTGCGCCCACCTGAATCGTGCCGATCACTTCGCGATCCGTGCTCGTGCTGTCGAGCGACTCGAACAACATCACCGGAACCGGCGCCGACCATGACGGCAACCCCGCGAGTTCGACCGCGCGCGTACATGGCACCGGAGAGTTGGCGGGGATGATCTCGAGCGTGCCGCCACCAGGCAGCAAGGCGCTGATTGGCATCGGGACGACATCGCAAAGCCCGGTGGATCCCCGTGCGATGTTGCGCCCCATGATCGCCGCTCCGATCGCGACCCCCAGCTCAGGGTTGACATCCTTGTCGGTCGCCAGCTTCTTGAAGTGGGCGAGTCGCTTCTTGATCGCAGGCATCCGGGTCTGGCCGCCGACGAGCACCAGTTCGTCAATCTGATCTGGCTTCAGCCCCGCGCGATCGAGCACATCGTCACAAGAGGCGACGGCACGCTCGATCAGCTTGAAGCAGACTTCCTCGAGCTCGGCGCGCATGAACGCAAACTCGAAGTGGATGAACTGGCCGTCTTTCTGAGTGATGCAGGGCACCCTCAGCTTTCCGCGATCAGCTTTCGAGAGCGCGATCTTCGCGGTCTCGGCAGCAAACAGCAGCCGCTGCATCACCACCGTATTCCCACGCAGATCAATGCCGTGCTGCGCGTGAAACTTTCCGACCAAGTACTCGACGATCGCCTCGTCGAAGTTGGCACCTCCGAGGAAGGCGTCGCCGCCCGTCGCGAGCACCTTCACCACCCGATTCTCGACCGACAATACAGTGGCATCCAACGTGCCACCGCCCAGGTCGAACACCAACACTGTCTGCTGCGGGTTGCGCAGGTTCGCGTAGTAAAGTGCGGCCGCGGTCGGCTCGTTGAGCATCGCCCTGACGACCAGCCCCGCCTTCTCGGCCGCGTACCGGATCGCCTCACGCTGGCGCACACTCGCGTGGGCAGGAACGGTCAGCACACATTCGCTGAACGCGGCGTCTGCGGCGTGGTTCGCCAGGGTGAGGATCTGCTTGATGACGAGGGTGGCGACCTCGGTCATCGGCTTCACCTGGCCATAGACGTGAAACGCGCAATAGCCGTCTTCGCCTTCAACGATCTCGAACGCGAAGCGATCGCGGTGCTTGGCGACGAACTCGCTTTGAAATCGCCGGCCCAGGAAACGCTTGGCGCCAAAGATGGTGTGGCGGGGATCATCGACCACCTGGGTGCGGGCCGCCTGCCCGACCAGCGCCTTGTCGCCTGCGTGAAACCACGCGACCGACGGCAGCATGAAATTCTTCTCGCCAACTGGCACCAACCGAAGCTTGCCCTTCGCGTCGAAGAACGCGGCCGAAGTGTTGGTCGTGCCGAAGTCGATTCCGAGAATCGGGCCAGCCATCAGGGCGCAGAGTGTTTCACAAACCCACCCGGTCAGGGACTCATTCGGCGGTCGCGCGAGTTTCCTGTCGGTGGGTCGTCAGCCACTTCGAGTGTGTGTCTTTCACCGCAGGAAACAGCAGGTCAGCCCAACGCCGGTACCCCGCTTCCGAAGGATGAAACCCATCAGCAGAGAAAAACTCGGGGTGGTCCGACAACTCGTTCTCACCCATTGAATGCAGATCTACGACGGTGATTCGGGCGCCGGACGCCAGCTGTCGCAAGTGTTTGTTGAACTCACGCACTCGCGCAGAGATCACTGCTGCTGGGATGCCCATCGTCGACAGCGCCTCTTTGGCGATCGGCGCGTGGCCCAGGTCAATCAGATTACTCACCACGACGTGGGCCGACGTCTTCTCGAGCGCATCGACAATCGCCTTCATATTCAGACGAAACCGGTCGGGGGAAACCAGGCGCCAGAGATCG
>JANOHG010000557.1:0-1321 GCA_031406375.1 Archangiaceae bacterium
CACCTCCGACGTCGGTTCATCCGGAAGCGACGCTTGAGCTCGACGCGGTGGTGATGCGAGCGCTGATGCCTTCGCCAGCAAGCCGGTTCGCGAGCGCGGCGCAGCTGGCCGCAGAGCTCGAAAAAGTGCTTGGGCCGCTGATCTTCACCCAGGCACAGGTCGCAGGCGTGCTGCTGCCGCTGTTCGGCGATCGAATCACTGCGCTGCGCGCGCTGGTTGACCCGGCGAAAGCTCCACAGTCTGCAGGTGGGCGCGACGGGGACGAGCCCACGCTCAGCGTACCGCAGGTGGTCGACCCGGCCCCCGACGTCGGTTCCCACGCGGCGGTGGTAGGTCAGCTGGCCTCCAAGCTGCCGCTGCATTCGGTGCCACCCAAACGCGCCATCGACGAGGGTGACCCGCTCGGCGCCGAGTTCACAGCTCTTCAAGCGGGCTTTGACGACCCCACCACGCGTCCCAACCAGGCGCTCGATGAGGATCCAAGGCGGCTAGAGTCGACGCTCGATATCAAGCTGTTTACACCCGTCGCCCGAAGTCGCGCGCCGAAGATCCTGATTGCGCTGTTGATGTTGGCGATCGGCGCCGCAGTGGTTGAGCTTCGGCCCGATTTGCTCGCGCAGGGCCAAGCCTTGCTTTTCCCGTCAGCAGCAAAAGGGATCCCAATCGAAAACCCGATGGGGTTTGAAGACATCGTGCCCCTGGTGGCTGCGCGCGCAACGGTGGTCAACGTGAGCACCGCCGACGCAGGCGATGCGGGACAAGTTGAAGACTCGCCAGCGACGACGACCTCGGACGCTGGCGATCAGGTGCACGATGGCGGCGCGCCCAAGCCCAGCCCGCCCGTTCAAAAGCCGAAGAAGAAGAAGCGCGGCCGGTAACGCTTCTTTCAGTTCTTAACTGCGGCGTCGGTGATCGCCAGACACTTGTCCATCGTCGCCAGGCCTTCAAGCAGCTGTTCTTCGGTGATGTTCAACGGCGGATTGACGAAGAAGTTGTTCCACCGGACGAAGGTGTAGATGCCGTTGTCCATGAACGCCTTGCGCAGGTCATTCATCACCCCCATCTGGTCCGCTCGGGCGTTGAACGGCGCCATCGGCTCGCGCGTCTTGCGATCTTTCACCAGCTCGACGATCGAAAAGAGGCCGATCGATCGCACGTCGCCGATTGAAGGATGCTTCGCCTTCATTTTCAAAAGCTCAGTGGCGAGCACCTTGCCGAGCTTCGCCGAGTTCTCGACGAGCTGCTCTTCTTCGTACACCTGAATGCAGGCGATCGCCGCCGCAAGACACATCGGGTGAGAATTGTAGGTGAGGCCGCCGTA
>JANOHG010000575.1:0-4815 GCA_031406375.1 Archangiaceae bacterium
AGTGAGACTCGCTTGGCTTGGGTCGCGGTTCGACACGCTCGCTTTCAATGTGTCCGGTCAGTACATCCGCTTTTTTCAGGTGCCGGCTACCGCCACTGTGCCCGCCAACCCTGGCGCTCGCATCGTGATTGCCGAACTGTCGGGTCACTACACCCGCCTGCTGGGCGAGCAGACGAGCGCCGACGTCACGCTCGGCATGACCAGTGCGTTCGGTCAGGTTCCCAACACCGACCCGCTGGTGATGAGCCCCTTCCGCAGCGTCAGCGCGGTGGCTCCGTTGGCGGTACTCGGATTTTCGCACCGCGCACCGCTGAAGACCCAGAGATTCGACTTCAGGCTCACCGCGCAATACGCCCCGTTCGTCGATCGCTTCGCTGGCACCGCGTATCAACGCCTCGAAGCAGGAGGCAGCCTTGGGTGGAGCAACGTGCGCCACCTGTCGGCGGCGCTCAGCTCGGGCGTCGCTCGCTCGATTCCCAATGGATCCGAGGCGCCGCAGACCGCCGTCTATGGCGAGGCGAACGCCGGCTACCAGGGCGACCCTTGGTGGCGCATCGACCTGGTCAGCCGTCTGTCGTGGGCGCAGCAGGCTGCGGTAACCGGAATGGCTCAGGCCCCGTTGGCATGGGTGGTAGGAATGTCCCTGACGCTGATTGCGGCCAGCGAACAACCGCGAATGGTTCGAGAATAGGAGGCGCACCCGATGTCTTCCAAGGTCACCGTCGTTTCGAAGTCCGCGCTTCTCGTCGAGGACGATCCTCCGCTGCGCAAGCTCGTCGCCGGGTATCTGAAGCTCCTCAATTTTTCCGTCAGCGAAGCGCCCGACGGCAAGAAGGCGATGTCTGCGTTGGCTGAGCAACGCTATGATCTCATCTGTCTCGATCTGATGTTGCCCGAGTCTTCGGGCTACGACGTCCTCGAGTTCATTCGCAAGCAAGGGCGTGCCAAAGTACCCGTGCTGATGATGAGCGCGCGGTCGCTGCCCGAAGACCGCGCTCAAGCCGAAGAGCTGGGTGCGACGCTGTACCTGATCAAACCGTTTACCCGGTCGGACTTCACCAGAGCCGTGAAGGCCGTGCTCGAGGTCAAATGAAGGTCGTGACCCCCATCGCTTCCGACCTGCCGTCGCCTGAGCTTCAACGGCTGTGGTTCGCGACGCTCAAAAGAGACTGGAGTTCCTTGGTCGTACTTCCTGCCCACCCAGGTGGAGCAGCGATGAATGTCGCCCGCGCTCTGGCCCAGGTGGCCGCCGTTCATAAAGACAACCCGATCAAGCTCATCTCGGGCGAAGGAGTAGACCTGCAGAACACGTCGCGGTTGATCATCGACATGACAACCCACGTGGCTTCTGGCGGCCTGGCGATTGTGGTGCTCGAGTCGATCGTCAGCAACCCCGCGGGAATTCCGGTCGCGCTCTCGGCCGACGCCGCGCTGCTGTGCATTCAGCTGGGCGAGACGGATTTCGAGTCTGCTGAGCGCACAGTCGCGCTCTTAGGCGAGTCGCGCTTCGTCGGTGCAGTGACCCTCGACATGAAGGCGTCGTTTTAGGGCTGTTCAGGTTCGCGGGCAGCCTTCGAAGCAACTGCAGCAGGATCAGCGGGTTGACCTGGCCTTAACAGTTCTTCAGCTGGGTCCTTGCGATGTCTTCACATCGACTTCCTACCTTCTGTTCACGCGGCGGGCGCCAAACCGGTGCCGGCGAAGCAGACGGAGGCAGTCATGTTTGGGTTTCTCGTCGGAACGCTTTCTCTCATCGGGCTGATCAAGGTTGTTCGGCACGGCGGTGGTTGGGGAAGACACGGTTCGCGTAACGGTCCCCGCCGCTGGATGTTGCGCCGACTTTTCGAACGGCTCGACACCACCCCAGGTCAAGAGAAGGTGATTCTGGAAGCGGTCGACCGGGTCGAGCAGAACGGACGCACGGCGAAGGATGCGTTCTTTAAGGGCAAGGTCGACCTCGGTCGCGCGATGCGCGGCGAACACTTCGACACGGCCGCGGTGAACGACGCGTTCGAGAAGCAACAGGCGGCAGCCGACGCATTCAAGAAGACCGTGCTGGAGCAGATGCAGAAGATCCACGAGGCGCTCACGCCTGAGCAGCGATTGGCCGCGGCAGAGCTTATCGAGCACGGCCCGCGCGCACTTCACGGCGGTGGCTGTGGTCACCTCTTCGGAGGTCAGCCGAGCGGAAGCGGGTACCGCCAAAGTTCGCACCCATCGGCAGTGCAGCTCTAAAAGTCCAACCTTCACCAAAGGAAAGAACGTCATGCACAAAGGATTGATTGTATTGCTGAGTCTTGGGGTGGTGGTGGGCTTCGGTTCCGGCTTTTCGCGTCTGGCCCACCGCGGGGGTGGTTGCCACGAGCGCTGGAGCAGTCGCTATGACGGACCCCATGTCGGGTACGGTCGCTACGACCGGTTTGAACCCACCCCCGCGCCAGTGGCGGCCGCACCGGTGGTCATCGTCATTCCTGCTGCCGCTGCGGCGCCGATTGTGGTGAACAACGCGCAGCCAGCAATTGTCGCTCCAGCCGCAAACGCCCAGCCGCCGTCGGCTGCACAGTAAGCTTTTGCGCTTTTCGTCATCCCCTATGAGGAGTGAAAAATCATCATGGCGTCCCGGGTGCTGCTGATTGATGACGACGCGAGGTTGCCAGAGCTGCTCGCGTCGTACTTGGGTCAGAATGGGGTGAGCCTCACGGCCGCCCCCGACGGGCAGCGGGGATTGCAGGCACTCGAGCAGGGCGCGTTCGACGCGGTGTTATTGGACGTGATGATGCCGGGGATGGATGGGCTCGAGGTGTGCCGTCGCATCCGTGCGAAGAGCAACATCCCGGTAATCATGCTGACCGCGCGTGGCGACGAGACGGATCGCGTCGTCGGCCTCGAACTGGGCGCCGATGACTACGTGGCCAAGCCGTTCTCACCCCGGGAACTGCTGGCGCGATTGAAGGCGGTGCTGCGCCGTTCACGCCCCGAAGTGCTTTCCGAAGAGCTGGGAGCCGGCGACGTGAAAGTTGACATCGGCGCGCGCGTCGTGAATGTGAAAGGCGCCGCGGTCGAGCTCACCGGCATCGAATTCGACATCCTCGTCGCGTTGATGCGGCGGGCGGGCAGGGTGGTTCCGCGCGACGCGCTGTTGTCGGAAGCCGGACGCAGCGATGTCGTCGTCGGTGAGCGCACCGTCGATGTCCACATCTCACACCTGAGGCAGAAGCTCGGTGACGATCCACCTCGTCTCATCAAGACGGTGCGCGGCGTTGGTTATGTGCTGGCGAAGGATTGATCGAGAGCCCGAAGATGAACTGGCACCACGATCACGCTCACCACCGCCGCCGAATGGGCCCGCTTGGGCACTTCGTGCGCTCGAGGCTGCGGCGCAAATTGTTCGCGTGGTTCGCGTTTGCGATTCTGATGACCACCCTTGCCGTCGCGTTCGCGATGGCGCTGCTGTCACACGGGCAACAATCCACCTGGCAGCAGGACTACGCGAATGGTCGGCACTGGGTCGGCAAGCAGTTCGCCACCCGATGGGACTCGCCGTTGGAACGCGAAGCGTTTGCGCGCGAAACCGCTGACGATCTTCACGTTGATCTGCAACTGATCGACACCGCGGGCAACGCGTTGCTGAATATCGGTTCGCCCTGCGAAGGCAAGACGGTCGATGCTCCGGTGACGCGTGGCGGGCAGCATCTGGGTACCGTTCGCGCGTGCTTCGCAAACCACCGCCCGTTTCGGCCAGAACGCGCAGTGCTGGTCGTCTTAATCATCGTCTGCGTGTTGTGGGCCGTCTCGGGTCGAATCGCGCGTCGCCTCGCGCGACCCCTGGACGAGCTTGCCGGTGTCGTCAAGCGAATCGGCAGTGGTGACTTGAAAGCTCGAGCAGAGATGTCGTGTCGATCGTTGGACGAAATTGGCGTGGTCGCAGAGGCAATCAACGAGATGGCCTCGCGCATCGAAAAGCAGCTGACGGATCAGCGCGAGCTGCTTGCCGCGGTGTCCCATGAGCTGCGCACACCTCTGGCCCGCATCCGCCTGGTTTCCGAGATTGCTCGCGACGGCGGTTCGACTCCAAAGACGTTCGACGATCTGGATCGCGAAGTGGTCGAGATGGACGCTCTGGTCGGCGAGCTGCTCGCCAATTCCCGAGTCGACTTCGGGCTCTTGCAGGTCCGCGATCTCTCGACGCGCGATGCGGCAGTCTTTGCGCTCGAGCGGGCAGGGCTACCCGTCGAACTGTTGGTCGTCGATGGGCCAGAAACCGTTCGTGCGGATCCGACTCTGCTTGCACGCGCGCTGGGGAATCTGATCGACAACGCGAAGAAACATGGTGGGGCGGTCGAGCGCATGGTGGTGCGACAGGGAAACCAGAGCCAGGTCGTCTTCGAGGTCCACGACGGTGGGCCAGGAATCCCTGTTGACGCGCTGACGCGGGTCTTTGAACCGTTCGAGCGCGCCGGCGACAAGAAGGCCTGGGTCTGGGTCTCAACCTCGTCAAGCGAATCGCCGAGGCCCACAAGGGCTCGGCGTTTGCCGTCAACCGCGCACAAGGTGGCGCCGCCGTCGGTATTTCACTGCCTCAAAGCTGAAAAGGCCCACTCAAATCACGTCGAGCTTGTGCCCTTTGATTCGCTTGTTCTCATCCGGGCCGTGGAGCTCCATTTCGAGCGCCATCTCGAGCAGGTCGATGAGCGCTGCCCGCGAGTCGGTGTCGTCTGCGCTCATCAGGGTGAGCTCGATGGGAAGCTTGTTCTCTAAAGCCACAGGTTCGGGGTCGATAGGCTTGCCTGAAGGGTCAAGCTCTTCGACCAACAA
>JANOHG010000597.1:0-1783 GCA_031406375.1 Archangiaceae bacterium
ACCAGAAGGGCATTCGGTTTCCGCACCTACCGCGCAACTGAAATCGCCCTCTATCACGCGCTCGGAAAACTCCCGGATCCGCAGGACCTGTGCGCCCACAGATTCAGCTGAGGAACCGATAATGTCTGGTACCCATCCTCAGACGATCTCGATGTCGTGGATGCTAAATGTCGGTGGATTCTCTCAATTTCACACCACGGCGGTGTTCAGGTACTACGCCTTGCCCAGTAATGCCCACTCACAAGCTTCAAGAGCGCCCCGGCCAGTCGCGTGTCGCCTTGCCATTGTCCTCTCGTGCGGCCTGCTCTGCTTGCTTGCAGCCCCTGCGTTGGCGGCATCGGAGATGCCGCGATCGGCCGCCGCAACCTTTGGCTCGGCATGGTTCGACAATTCCGGCCAGGGAATCGCGGCTCCCACCTTCGGGGGTAAAAGGGCCTCGGGTTGGATCGCCGTAGCCGACCGCCCAGAAGGCGGCCCCGGATGCGACTATGACGAGGTGTCGTCCTCTGCGTCCGAGGACCAGAGCGCGGCCTGGTACGAGTACGACAGGCGATCCGAGCCAGGGCTTTCCCGTTGGCCTGCAGATGTGAGCCGCACCGCGTGGGAGATCCTTCCTCGTTCGCTGATCGCCGAATTTGTTGCCGCAAAGGGGCCGTTCTGGACGCCAGCCAAAAACAAGACCCCGGTTGAGAACGCCTACAGGCACTTCAAGGATCATGGTGCCGAGTTCGGTGCAAAGAACTCTGCCGATTACGTGAAGAGCGCCCAGGACTTCCTGAGGAACCCGCCCGGCGGCACCCTGACCAAGGTGCGACCCAACGGCGATGTCGTCCGTTATCACCCCGGCACGAACACCTTCGGAGTGATGGACTCCGCAGGTGCGCCTCGAACGATGTTCAAGCCTGATCCGTCTGTTCACGGCAAAGCCTCGAACCTGGACTACTTCAATGCCCAGTGACGAAGATCTCCGGTGCCGGGTTTGCGGCTTGAAGCAGGAGTCCCCTCCGTGGGGCGAAGACGGTCGCACACCACTCTTCGAGCACTGTCCCTGCTGCGGCGTCGAGTGGGGTTACCCAGATGCCAGCCCGGTGGGAGCGAGACGGTATCGGGAACGTTGGCTGAAGGATGGGGCTCGCTGGGACAGCCCCGAGCGGCAACCACCGGACTGGAACCTTGAGGAGCAGATGAAGCATGTCCCGGAGCTGTTTCGCTGAGGGCCACAACCTCTACCTTCCGCCACACCGCGCAGCTCCCAGGGCGTCAGCCCGTTGAGTCCGGGTCAGCTCCAGAACGTGCTGACGCACGGGGGGCTAAAGGCTTGGAGCGCAAGGTGACATTGGAGCTATCGCGGGAGCAGGCTGTCGTGTTCTTCGAGTGGCTCTCGAAGTTCAACGCGACCGAGGGCAGGCGCGTCCGTGATCAAGCCGAGGAGCGAGTGCTTTGGGACATAGAGGCGATGCTGGAGTCCACGCTCGTGGAGCCCTTCGATGCTCGGTACGACGACCTGCTCGCGAAGGCACGGGCAGCGGTTCGTGATCCAGAGTGATGATGTCAAACGCAGCCCTCGTCACCCTGCTGGCCAGCTGCCAGATGCACAGCATCGAGTCGCTCGGCGACCTGCGCGACCTGCGCGATCTGCAGTATGTGCCGATTGAGCAGATTCGCCTGGGCCATCGCGTCGAAGCCGGCAATTCGCGGTGCGCCGACGAGCACATTCCGTCGGACGCGCGGACGATTCAGCTTGAAATCCCCAACCCAGCACAGCCAATGGACATCATCAGGG
>JANOHG010000609.1:0-2713 GCA_031406375.1 Archangiaceae bacterium
CAACCGAGCGGGACTGTGTTGTAGGTAAACGACATGCGACGAAGTGCCGCATGGTCACCGTGCAACCAAGCGCCGGGCCACGCGGGAACATCGTACTGGCAGACGTAGAATTCGACTCGGAATGGTACCGCGTGGAATGCCGCTTCAACGGGAGCGTGAGCCAAGGAACTGCGCCCGCCCCGTGCGATGAAGTGTTGACCTTTACGACTGCAGCGAAGGGCGACGAAGAACCTCGTGATGCTGTGATCGTTGTCTTCACCCGCAGCCTCCCCGCTGGCACACGCGTCAGGCTGGAGGATCTCGGTCAGCGAAAAGTTCCGCAGTCGATTGCGACCAAGTCGGTCGTAAAAACGGACTCGACCCAGTACGTCGTGAACCAACGATTGGTGGAGCCGGTTGAGGAGGCCGATCCAGCATACTGGGCACAGTTTCTTACCTGGGGGGAGAAACCCAGCTACTGCGGATCACCGGGGAATTCGCGTGACGTCGCTGGCCTTTCGGAACCATACGACGGCAGCGGCAAGACGATGCGCACGGTACTGGTTGCGGCACGTGATCTGCCTCAGGGAGCGACCTTGACGGCATCTGACATCGCCGAGCGGACCTATCGGTCGGACGTGGTCGGTCGCTATGTGCCGAACGCGAATGCGGCGAAAGCTTTGGTGGGACAAACGCTGATCGATCCGTTGGTCACAGGTGATCCGATTCGATTTCCGAGCGTGCTTGGCTTCGCTGATCGGGCCGAGAGGTGTCGCCTATGGAAAGAAGAATCTTTCAACATCTTTGAAGAGCGGGGACCACCTGATGAGATCGCCAAACTGGCATGTCCAAAAGGAAGCAAGCCGATCAGCGCCCCTCCAAAGCTGAAGAAAAGTGAGAACCCATACATCGCTCCGGGCTGGATCTATCAGTGCGTCGGGCCTGACGGGATTGCGCACGGGCCCTTTGCAAAGTGGTCTAGAAAAGGTGAGCGCATCATTCTCGGAAACTTCTTGAACGGAAAGAAGGACGGGCAGTGGAAGGAGTCAGGAGGGGAAACCCACTACGCCGAGGGCTTGCTCGACGGTTTGAAGACGACGTTCACCGAAGATCGCACAAACGTTGAGACGGCCCGCTACAAGAAGGGGTGGCGTGACGGGCGGCAGGAATTTGTTCTCCCGGAAGGCAACGCAGCGATTGTTTTCAGTGCCGGGTCGCCTGGAGAGGGCTGGCGACCAGGGAAGGGGAAGCCTGTCTTCATTGCTGCACGCGAGATGCGAGCGGGAGAGGCAATTGCCACCGCAGATCTCAAGACGGTGCTCATTGAGGGGCCGCTCCTGCGGGCGGTTGTTCAGGGTGACGCTGAGAAATACGTCGTGGGTCAGAAGCTTGAATGCCACGTGGCCAAGGACGCCCCGATTTTCTGGGCTGACTTCGATCTGAGTCGACCCTGAGAATCCCACTTGCCAGGGACGAAGTTGTTCTGGTCACGGTTTTCCGCCGAACCGCGTCTCCAGCATGTCTCCAAGAATCCAGTCGACTGGAGCAGACCCACGCGACAGCCGGTGACTGAACCGTCCACCTGATCCACCTCGTTTCCCTGCGAAAACAGCAAAGGGCGTGCGCCGTCGCATGGTTATGGGTGAACTGCTTTTCGGGTTCGAATCCCGGCAGGCACAAAAGTACTCGTCCAGGCGGAAAAGGGCTCCCGGGTAACTCCGGGGGCCTTTTTTGTGCCATCCCGTTGCCATGACCCTGCGGAACGGGGCGGGACGAGGTGGGTGCGGGTCAGAGGGGATCTGACACCGAACTCAGTTGCGCCGTGCTACCGAGAAAACCTTGTGGGTTCAATTCACGATCGATACCGACGATGGGGTGGAAGGACGGGTAACAAACGTCTCCGTCGGCGACGCTGGTATGGGGCATTTGGGGATGCAGGGGTGTGTCCTCTCAGTCGTGTCGGATCTGCACTTTGAGCCGCCCCTCAACGGGAGCATCAACGCGACTTACCCGTTCATATTCGTCGTCTGGGACGGTGGGTCGGGCGCCGATCCTCACCCCAAGTGACTTTGGTTTGAGCGACTGGGGCAAGCCGCCTACCGGGACCCTGTGGCAATAACTACTTGAGCCTGATTGTGAGTGTCACGTGTTTGTCGCCTCGTGGCACGATCGGATTGGTCGAGGTTGGTAGTCACGCCGCTCGACTATCACTGTAAGATGAGTGGGCTGGCTTCCATCCAAGGCCTCGCCATGAGGATCCACCTGCTCAGCAGCTACCGCGTGATGCTCAACCTGGGCTTGTCTAAACTCGATGAGCCGGAGTCCAAAGGTTTGGTGCAGGCCATCAAGAGAAACATCATCCGATTCCCCGAAGGCTTCATGTTTCAGCTGACCTGGAATCAATGAGACAGCTTCTCGTCTTCGCGGTTTGTGGGCATCTCGCGCTTCGTGTTGGCTGCGATTGTGGTGGTGACCCTTCCGGGCGCTTCACCCCCTGCCAAGAAGACGCGGGAGACGGTGGCGTCGGTGACGGTGGCGTCGGTGACGGTGGCGTTGGTGGGGGCGCTGGTGACGGTGGCGTCGGTGGTGCTGGCGGCGGCGTTGGTGGTGCTGGCGGCGGCGTTGGGGCTGGTGGCGGCGTTGGTGGGGCTGGTGGCGGCGTTGGTGGGTAAGGATGCGCGGATGGTGAGGGTCGTGGCGAAGCAGCGTGAGCGGCAGAGGGGGGTGGGGGGGG
>JANOHG010000611.1:0-1414 GCA_031406375.1 Archangiaceae bacterium
GTCGTTTCTTGTCGGGAAGCTCTAAGAGCCGCTGCTCGAGATCTTCGACCGGAATGTTGACCGCACCGTCGACGTGTCGGGCGTTGAACTCATCATCGGTGCGCACGTCAAGAATCAACGCTTTCTTGTCTTTGACCAGCGCGCGGGCAGTCTTCCCATCAATGGCGCTCGCGAACGCAGGAGTGATAACGAGCAGCGCGAGGCCAACCATTGCAGCCATCTGCTTCATTGCGACCATCTAACAGCGTGGCGGGGAAGATCCAAACGGGTTACCCGTTGAGCCGAACACGAATGTTCAGCCGAGGAACGAAGTGAAGAACACCATCGCGTTGTTGAAGCCGCAACCCACCTGTCTCGAGTCGACCTTGAGCACCGAGGCCGACATCCTCAAACACCGTCGGCTGTACTGCGTCCACTACGATGGGTGTCTCAATGAGTCGATCGTCGGAGGCTGGCAGAGCTTCACCTGCACGCGTTGCCCACTGCGCGAGTTCGCGACGCGGGAACCCCGAATCGGGTCGTTCGCTCAAGAAAGGCGCCCCGACGCTTGGCGGTGAAGTTCAGGGCGTGAAGAACCCGGCGGCAGCTCCCGGAGCAATTCGCCCTTGGCTCGCGCGAATCGCCGACTGGCTCACCATCTGAAACGCGGCACGCAAGGTGCCCGCGGTGGCGTTCTTCTGCACCAGTACGCACCCATCTGGAACACCCATCGACTTCGCCACCAGGTGGAAGTCGACGTCCTTCCCGACTCCCACGAACGCGAGCACGAATTGTTCGCTCGCCAGCAAGTCTCGCGACAGCCCTGCACAGTTGCCCGCGGTGCGGCTGCTGCCGACGTCTTCACCATCGGTGATGACCACCACCACGCTGCGACACGGCGTGCCTCCGTCGCGCAGCCGTTGGGCGTACGCCACGTTCGCGGCCAACGCGTCGCACCAAGTGTCGTAAAGGCGGGTCGACCCGTGCGCCTTGTAGTTCCGCGCATCGAGTCGCACCGCATCGTTCACCGGCAGGTAGCTGTGCAGCACATCGAGATCGCTCGAGAACGTCCACAGCGCCATCAGGATCGCGTCCTTCTGCTTCGAGCCGGCGAAAGCGTCGATCAAATGGTTCTGCCCATCGCGCACCGCCTGCTCAAGACCGCGGTCTTGAATGCTCGAACTGGCATCAATCAAGACGGTAATCAGCGTCACGTCGCTGGCCACGATGTCTTCCAGCGCTTTGCCTGCCGCGCCTGCAATCACCACTTTTCCGAGGTTGCCGGTAATCAGCGAACTGCTTTGGGGTGACAGCACGCCATCGGCTACCGCGGTCGCCAACAACCCCGCTACGTCGTCGTCTTTCATGTGTTGCTCCTTTGAAGTTGAAGCTGTGGGCACACGCATGCCCGGGAAAAGGGTGAACAGACTTGTCG
>JANOHG010000669.1:0-4680 GCA_031406375.1 Archangiaceae bacterium
GGTGACTGGAGGTCTCTTTCTCGTCTCGCTCGTGGCCCGGACAAGTCGCCTGCAGAGAATGCCGCCCCTCGACTTCGCCTCCGGCTACGCTCGGGGTGAACGGGTGCGGACCAACCGGTCATCTTCACTGTGCAGAGCCACGAGGTGACAGCCCGCGTCGCGCCCAGCTTTCTTTCCCATCTGAGGCTGTTGTGGGGGCTTCGGCTGGAGATTGGACTCAACACCGGCAAGCACCGCTGGCTGTCGGTGGTGGGGTTCATCGCCTCGAGCGCTCCTGCCGTTGTGTTGGCGACGCTCTTCTTCTCGGTGATGCAACACCCGGTCATTTCCCGAAGCATCGCGTGGCAATCATTCATCCTCAACCTGCTGTGCTTCGTCACCACCGCCGTGTGGGCGAGCTGGCCAGTCATGAGCGCGGGAGTCGACGATCACAGTGAAGTCTCGCGCTACGCAGCGTTTCCAATCTCGAGTTTCCGCCTGTTGCTGGCGTCGACGCTCGCGAGCATGGCCGAGCCGCGCGCGTTGGTCTTCTACGGCCCGGTGGTGGGCGCGGCGTTCGGGTACCTGCACCTTCACCCTCCGGCGTCGTGGGCCCTGGTCTCGTTGTTGTTCCTCGCGTTCGCGCTCTTCAATGCGGCGTTGTCTCGCGTCGGGTTGCACCTGGTGCTCAACGTGCTTCGCCAGCAGCGCAGCGCCGAGCTAATCGGAGGCTTCTTCGTCCTTTTTCTCGCGGGGGCTTCGCTGATTCCTCCCGTCGATACCTCGTGGCTGACTGACATCGGAGTCAACGTTCAGGCGGTGCCCGACACCGTCATTGCTGACGCGGCGCTGGCCTTGGGGCGGGTGCCTCCAGGCTGGTTTGGCCACGGGCTGGTCGGCCTCAGTCGTTTCCGAATCGTGACCGCGCTCGCAGATCTCTTCGCGCTGCTCGAGCTGACGATGCTCACGATGGTGGTCGCGTACGGGCTGTTGTTGCAGTTTCACCGGCAGACGGGACGCGCAGGCCCCGGCCTCGGAACGGACGCACGCTCCGCCAACCCGTTCGCCCGGACCCAAAAGCGATTTACGACGCTGGTCGCCCGTGAGGCGATTGACCTCTGGCACAACCCGCGCGCCCGATTGCTGGCGTCAGTGCCGTTCATCCTTTCGATTCTGCTCAAGCTGCTGGGGGGCAGAGACGTGTTCGTCTTTTTCCTCGGGCAGTCTGCAGATGCCTGGGTGTTGGGCGGCTTGTCTATCTACAGCGCGGTGGTGATTGCCTCGACATTCTCGCAGAACACCTTTGCTTACGACGGTCATGGATTCACTGTCTTCCTCGCAGCGCCCATCGAACTGGGCGAGGTGTTGAAGGCGAAGAACGTAGTGCATGGGGCAGCCGCGTTCGGGCTCGCCTGCCTCGAGATCATTTTCTACCGCGTGTATTTCGGGCACGGGTCGATGATCGACATCGCGTGCGCGACGCTCGGGGTCGTCGCGCTGCTGCCAGTGCTGCTCTGCGTTGGAAACTTTCTGTCGCTGTACTTCCCGGTGAAGTTCCATGCGAACTTGAAGCGCAGGGACAAGCTGCCGTTTCTTGCTTCGATGATTGGCGTCGCCGCGGCGTCAATCGGCGCTGCTCCATGGGGATGGGCGCTGAAGCTGCGGCTCGACAACGCACCGGATCTTTCGACGCTGGCGCTGATGTCGCTTTGGGCCGCGCTCGCGTGGATGGGCTACCGCGCATTCCTTCCGCTGGCGATGAGGTTGTTGGTGCAGCGTCGCGAAATTGTCCTTCGGGCTGTCACGAGCAACTGACGCGCGCTCGTTGCCACGACGCTTTCGTCGGCAAACCACGTGGACGAGGATCGCCGCTTTGAAGATGCTATGGCGCGGCGATGGGCGCATTCCTCTCAATTCTGCTCGCGACGACGCCAGTGGCGGTGACGATCGACGACCTTCCCATCGCAGGAGAGCTTGGCCCGAACGACACCAAGGAGGCAGCGACTGCGCGGATCCTCGCCGCCCTGAAGCAACACAAGGCGCCGGTGACCGGCTTCGTGGTGTGTGGCAGCGCGCCTGCCGAAGAGCTGCAGCGGTTGCTCGCACGGTGGCGCGCCGCAGGCGCCGAGCTGGGCAATCACACGATGGCACACCGAGCACTCGATTCTCAGACTCTCGAAGAGTGGACACAGGACGTTCGCGGCTGCAGCGAACAACTGAAGGCCCACAGCGGTGCGGCGGTAAAGTTCTTCCGCTTCCCTTACTTGCGCGAGGGAAAAGACCCAGCGACCCGCGACGCTGCGGCAGCGGTACTGAAGAACCTCGGCCTTCGTAGCGCCCAGGTGAGCATTGACACCTCTGATTGGGAACTTGCTCGGCTTTATACGATGGCGCTCAAGAGCGGCGACGAAGCGCGGGCGGCAGAAATCGGGCGTGACTATGTCGCGCACGTGCGGCTCGCTGTGCAGCACTACCGCGCGCTTGGGTTGACAATGACGAAGCGTGAGGTGAGCCAGGTGTTGTTGCTGCATGCGAATTCTTTGGCCGCTGACTGGCTGCCACAACTGCTGACCGCACTCGCGAAAGACGGTGTCTCGTTCGTCGGCCTCGAGCAAGCACTCAAGGACCCCATCTACCTGGAACCCCAGACATACACCGGCAAGATTGGGCTCTCGTGGTTGTATAGAATAAGGGCCGACGCAGCCCAGCAGTGGAAGTGGGATGACGCACAGCTCGAATGGATGGCTTTGAGCTGGAAAGGGCAGACATTGCAGATCAGCGAAGAACTCGCGATTCGCGCGCTGGCGCCTCGAACCTGGTTAATCGTTCACAGCAAGCCCCATGCGGCGAACTCGGTGCTCGCCGAAATGCCCGACGGAACGCTGGTGTTCGTCGGAAGCCCCTACGACCCGGGCACCACGCGCACGCTGCTCGAGTGGATTCTATTCCGGCTCGGGCCACGCCCGCTGGTTGCGATCAATACCCACTTCCACTTCGACGGAGGAGGCGGCGGCAACGCGGCGTTCGCAGAAGCGGGAGCGAAGGTTTGGGGCTCGGACCTGACTGCCAAGCTGCTCAACGAACGGGCCGAACGGCTGCAGAAAGGGATGATTGAGCACCTCGAAGGCCGCCCAGAGCAGCAGGCGCGCTTCCGCGAATTTCTTCCCCAGCCCCCGAAAAGCGTCTTCCCGCTGACGAAAGGCCTAAAGCTCGCCTTCGGTGGTGAGAGCGTCGAGGTGAAGTTCCCCGGAGCCGCCCACGCTCCAGACAACGTGGTGGTTTGGTTTCCTGGGCGAAAGCTGTTGGTGGGAGGCTGCGCCGTCGTAGCAATGCCGAAGATGGGTTACCTCGGCGATGCAGACCTCGCCACCTGGCCAAAGGCGCTCGAGGTGATGCGCGCACTGAAGCCAGCGCTCGTGGTTCCAGGGCATGAGCAGCCCGGCGACGCAAAGCTCTTCGACCACACGCTCGAGTTGGTGACGGGGGCAGCGCTGATCAAGCCATGAATTGGCTGGGCACCGTTCGGCCAGTTGCGCCGGTGAGCGCTTGGGGCTTAAAACATTTGTTAATTCATGCTGTTACGGTCGACTTGATCCCGCATTCGGCGGCTGGTACATGGGCGCATATTAATGTGACTAGTTGGTCGCCATTTATAAAGGAGTTCGAATGTTTATCCGCGCCACCCTCGTCGTCGCCCTGGTCTGCTTGCCGTCGTGCGTGATGCGGGTGGGCGCCGCGGAGCCGCGGCCGTCAGTGGATCTCGCTCAGTCGCGGCTCTCACTCGGACTCGACCTGCGCGCGGTGCCGGACGCGTTCAAGGTCGAGTCGAAGAACGGGATCCGGGGCGTCTCGGTGGAGGAGTGGCAGACGACGCTCCGGTCGGGCTTCCAGGCCGGCATCGCACCGTTCTTCGCGCGGTCGTCGCCTCCTGATGTGACGCTGAGGTTTCTCAAGGCCGACCTCGACTACACGCCGGCGGCCGTCTGGTCGGACGGCAGCGGCGCGGTCGCGGTGCGCGCGCGCATCACCTACATGGCGCAGCTGATCGACCGGAACGGGCAGGTGCTGGCGCGGATGCGCGGCGAGGCGATTTCGAAGAACGAGTCTTGGCGGGCGTCGGGTGCCGAAGACTCGGCCGCCGAGGCCGCCGCGGTGATGTTCGAGGACATCGCGGACCAGCAACTGCGCGCGCTCGGCGGCGGCACGTCGGCCGCCGCTGCGCCCCGCGACGCGTGCGGCGGCTGCGATGAGGGGACCCTGTGCCACAAGTCGCAGTGCATTTCGGCGTGCAACCCGGGCTGCCGCTCGGACGAGCGCTGCACCGACGCGCGGCAGTGCGTGAAGACGGGAGTCACCACGTTTTAGCGGGCAGTCTCGACAATTGCGCCCGGGTCGTCTGGACGTGCATTCGCTGCAAGGAACGGACGCTTTGGCGGCACGCCGCTGAGAGCTTGAGGCCAACTGTGCGACGCGCGCTTCGCAACCACTCTGACCTCACTGAACGTTGAGAACCAGACGTTGAGTCCTGCATCGGAGTCAACGTTCAGGGAGGTGCCCGACGCTTTCGTCGGCAAACCAAGGCAGGCAACCGAAAGTGGTCGAGCAGCGCGATTCCGGGGTACGAGTGGCAGACGATGAACCGGGCGCTTCCAGGAATGCTGCTGCATGAGCTCACTTCCGAGTTGGGCAGCCGCACGCGTG
>JANOHG010000694.1:0-3632 GCA_031406375.1 Archangiaceae bacterium
GCGGCAGGCCGCCGACATGGCGATCAATTCCTTCGCGTTTCGGTTTGATCACGTCAGCAAGATCGTCTTCGAGAAAGCGATCTTCGACATGTTCGACTATCCCGACGACTACCTCGAGCAGTACCGGGACAACGTCGCCAAGGTCGGCGCTGCTGCGGCGAGCGACGCCGTGAAGAAATTGGCGCGACTCGAGGCGCTTCAAATCGTGATTGTCGGACCTCCCGACAAGATGGGAGATCTGACCCGTTTCGGCCCGGTAACGACGATCGCCGACGTCGAGCAATTTCGTTGACGACTCGGGTTAGAAAATTGGACGTGCTGAATCAGGGCCCTACGCTTCGCAACACCTCGCCGCACTGCTGTTACAGCGAAAAAGCAACCCATGACAGGAGCTTTGCAATGACTGAAAAGCGCAAGCACAACCGCGTGCCCCTCGACATCTATTTGAACAAGTACGTCGCCGGAGTTCCCTACATGGCGCGCACCGCCGACATCTCGCGCGAAGGTGTCGCGCTGGCGAACCTGATCGAGCCTGATCAATCGGGCAAGCGGGTCGGGCTGCAGTTCCAATTGCCTGGTTCCGAAGAGGTGATCTACGCCGAAGGCGAGATCGTACGCGAATGGCTGAGCACCGGCGCCGAAGGCAGCGGAGTAAAATTCACGCTGCTGACCGAGCGTCACCGCCGAATGATTGACCAGTACGTCACTGCGCTCGAGTAGGCCAACAAGCGCAGCTTCGACTGCTTGACCTTCGCGGAGTGGGCGAATTGAATCGATGTTCAGGGTTCCCCTTAAACATTGCCTACCTATGGAGGGTGTCTCGTGAAGCGTTTGCTGACGCTGGTGCTCGTCGCTTTGCCGGTGGTGGGGTTGGCCCAGGAAAAAGCAGGCAAAGAGAAGCTGCTGGCAGGTGACCCCAAGGGTGCGTCGAGCGTGAACTGGGGGGGGCAAACGATCAAGGCAACCGGGGCGGGCGCGCCCGACCTATCGGTGAAGAACCCCGCCCAGGCCCGGCTCGGAGCCGAGCGCGCGGCGCTGCTCGACGCGATGCGGAATCTGCTTGCCCAAGTGAAGGGGATTCAGATTAACGCCGAGACGAAGGTCGGCGACGCGATGAAGGACGATGCGATCAAGACGCGTGTCGAAGGCCTGCTGCGCGGATACCGGGTGGGCGACAAGCGCTACTTTTCCGACGGCGGTGTCGAGGTCGACATCGAGGTTCCGGTAGCGCTGCTGACCGAAGTGTTCGACCCCGAGCCCATTCAGGTGCTGGCAGGGTTGAAGGTTGAGGGTGAGAAAACCAACACTGGCCTGGTGATTGATGCGCGTGGGTTGAAGGTCATTCCTGCGTTGGCGCCGCGCCTCCTCGATGATGCGGGCAAAGCGCTTTACTCGGTTGATTCGCTTTCACCCGAGGCGCGAAAGGTCAGCGGAGTTGCTTCTTATGTACAGACGCTTGACGAGGCGAAGAAGTCGCAGAAGGCGGGCGACAAGCCGCTGGTGTTGAAGGCCACCAAAGCCAACGGCACTGACCTACAACTCAACTCGGCTGACGCCTTGAAGCTGCTCGCCACCAACGCCGGCTTCCTCGCGGAAGGCCGCGTGGTGATTGTCGCCAACTAAGGGACCCACAATGAACGCGAACAAGATGAGTTGGGTGTGCTTGCTGGTCGCTTCGCTGGCCACTGCCGCCGAACCGACGATGACCAAGGAAGCCACCGGCCAGGCGGCGATCTCGCATGGCGATGAAGCGAAGGCGTATGTCGAGGCGCTCAAGCAAGCGCTTCGCGCGGCTGTCGAGCAGACCGCGGGAGTGCTGATCACCGCCGACACGTCAACGCTGAACAGCATGCTGGTTCGGGACCAGGTGTATTCGCGCGCCTCGGGCTACGTGAAGAAGTACGACGTCGTCAGCAAGAAGGCCGAGAAAGGCGTGATGACGGTCGTCGTCAGGGCCGAGGTCAGCACTGCGGATCTCGACAAAGATCTGCAGGCGGTCAAAGGGCTGATCAGCCGATTGGGTCGCAGCAAGCTGATCATCATCACCCAGGAACAGGCGATTGACGAGAAGGGCGTCATCACCAAAAGCGAGGTGCTCTCGGCGGCCCTCACCGAGGCGTTCAAGAAAGATGGCTGGCAAATTCTCGACGAGAAGGGCGGTGGCGACAGCATGAAGCTCGCTGGAGGCGTCGGCCAGGGGATGCTGGCGGTGAAGGACGTGCTCAAGACCACCGACGCCGACTACGTCGTCTATGGCACCGTCAACTTTCGCTATCACGTGATCGATTTTGGCGGCAAAGACAAGGATGGCAACCCGCTGATCTTCCCCGTCACCGCCGAGTACGACTTGGCGATGTTCAACGTTCGCAGTCGCGATCAGCTGGCGAAGGTCGCCGGCAAGTTCAGCGAACAGCAGATGAAGGCGAAGGGCGTACAGACGCAGATAAGCTACGCGCGGACTTCGGCGGATTTCAGCAAGGTGGAAGCCCCGCGGATCATCAACGAGTTGCGCACCCCCGTCGTTGAATACCTTCGCGACAAGAGCGTGAACGGCAACGACATCACGCTCAGTGTCTCAGGCCTGGCTGACCTGAGCGCGGTCGACGATTTCTCAGACTCGGTGAAGACGCTCAAGGATGTGAGCGAGGTGAAGCAGAACGGAGACTTCGAGAACGGGAAGATGCAGTACACGGTGACGGTCGCTGGCAGCGCGATGGACTTCGGCAAGCTGCTCGGCAAGTCGAAGTACAAGGCCAAGGCGCTGAAGGTGACCGCAGTGAAGAACAATGTCGTCGAGGTCGCGATCGCCAAGTGAGGTCGTGCCTGATGCTCGCGCTCGCCGGCTGTGCGTCGGCTCAACCGGTTGCGATGAAGCTGGCGAGCGAGGGAATGGTGGGCCACCGGGATCGCAGCTGGACCTCGGATCTGACGCTTGGCTGTGAGCCGGTCGACGCCGACGTCTGGCTCGATGGCGTTCCTCAAGGAACCTGTCTCGACTTTTCGGGAAATCCCCATGGCCTCAACCTGGGGGATGGAATGCACAAGGTGGAAATAAAGAAGTCGGGGTTCTGGCCGTATGAGACCTACGTGGATTCCGGTGGCACCCGCGCCGCGCTGACCGTGAAGCTGCGGCCTTACTGAATTGAAGGAGGCGACGATGACGAAGATGATCCTGGCAGTGGTGCTGATGTGGGTGCCCGCGGTGTCGCTGGCGGCGATTGGCAAGGTCGTCGTCCTCGAAGGGAAGGCCACCCGCACCCCAGAAGGCGCCGAGCCGATCGAGCTCAAGGTTGGCAGCCAGATTGAGCTTAAGGACACCGTCAAAGTCTCAGGCGGGAACTTTAAGTTCGAGCTCAACGACGGCAGCCAGATAGCGCTCGCCGACAAGTCGGTGTTGTTCATCGACGACGCGAAATTCGAAGGGCAGGAATGCACCGGCTTTCTTGGCACGTTGAAGGCGGGCAGCTTGTGGACGAAGGTGAAGAAGCTGTTGGGCGGATCGAAGTACGAGGTGAAGACGGATC
The DNA here is from genome assembly GCA_031406375.1 of Archangiaceae bacterium. Taxonomy (GTDB): domain Bacteria; phylum Myxococcota; class Myxococcia; order Myxococcales; family Myxococcaceae; genus JAGSPQ01. The sequence continues at coordinate 3,525 of JANOHG010000694.1, forward strand.
GCGCAGTGGCCGGGGTACGCGGCACCATCTTCCGGATCGACGCCGACACGTTGATTAAGGCGGCCAAGGGGCGGCGCGGGACGATCGTTCGCGTCACCGAAGGAGTGG
>JANOHG010000700.1:0-1229 GCA_031406375.1 Archangiaceae bacterium
AGTGACTCGTTGGGCCAGGTGAGCAGCTGCAACGTGAGCATCACCGTCAATCCGTTGGGGGATCTGTGGGTCGAGCTGACGTGGAGCCACAACAACGACATGGATCTTCACTTGCTTCATCCACTGGCGGGGACGAGCAGCAGCGCCGGCTCGTGGCACACTGCCTATGACTGCGATTGGAACAACCGCACGCCGAGCTGGGATGGGCCGACGACTGGCGATGACCCATCGCTCGATCGCGATGACATTGCTGGGAAGGGCCCTGAGAACACCCGCATCAACCTGCCGTCGACGAGCCACCCGTACACGATTGGCGTTCACATGTTTTCCTGGGCCGCGTCGCCTTCGCCGGTGGTGTCGACGGTGAAGATCTACTGTGCGGGAACTCTTAAGCAGACGCTCACGCGAACCTTCAGCACCAACAAGCAGCTGTGGATCGTGGGGGCGGTGAGCTTCCCCGGACCCGGTGGTTGCTCCTTCACTCCGAACGGGTCGACGATCATCGTGCCGTGAGCCGACGAGAACCCCGCAGCACGGTGCGGCGTCGAAGCGAACGATGATCGCTTTGCTGCTTGCCGGCTTGGTGGCGGTTCCTCCGGGGCTTGCCGAGTGGCTAGATGCGAGCGCGCCGATCGTCGACGGCTGGGCTGCACCGCCCCAGGGACCTCACCTACGAGCAATGGGCCGAGGGCGGGTCGAGTCGGTCGACGCGGGCACGGTCACCCTCGTCCATCATTTCTTCGAGAACGCAGCCCGAAGGAAAGTGCGCTTTGTCGCGACCGGGCTCGAAGAGATCAAGGTTCGCTTGGGGCAAGATGTCGAGCAAAGCGCAGTGCTGGGCTCTGGCAGACGCGCCTCGGCGTTAATCGAGGGGCAGAGCCCGGCGGCATTCCTGAAGGGGAGAATGCCACCGTTCAATCCTCTGGGGTCCGAGCGCGCTTTCGTGGTCGACGTTGACGCGCGCAGGCTGGTTGCGCTCGAACGCGGAGCTCCGGTGGCCTCGTGGGAGATCGCGATTGGCCAGGCCGAAGGCGCGAAGGAGATTCGGGGAGACTTGAAGACTCCGCGCGGGATGTTCTTCGTCACCGAGCGCTATCAGGGGAAATTCTCAGGCGACTGGGCCGAGTTCTACGGCGAGTACTGGGTGAAGCTGAACTACCCAGGGCCGATCGACGCGGCGCGCGGGCTCGACGCAGGGCTGATCACGAAGGGCCAGGCCGACGCGATCG
>JANOHG010000703.1:0-3482 GCA_031406375.1 Archangiaceae bacterium
TTCCGAGCTGGGTGAATTGCTCGCCGCGGCCGAAGGCAAAGTGACCGCGCTCGAGGGAGAGCAAGACTGGTCGAAGAGCTCGCTGGATCAAGCGCAGGCGCGGGTCTCTGAGCTCGAAGAAAAGACCACCGGCGACTCGACCAAAGTCGAAGGCCTCAATCGCCAGGTCATCCGGCTCACCGCGGAAAGGGCAGCGGCGGAAATCGAGAAGTCCGACGCGCTGGGCCGTGCGGCCCTTCTCGATGACCAGCTAAACCAAACTCGAGACGAGCTCGAGCAGACCCACGCAGATCTCGAGAGCCATCGGGCACTCGTCGCGAAGCACCAGGTTGACCTCGCCAAAGCGCGCGCGGAGACCGAAGCAGCTTTGGTGAAGAAGGTCCGACTTGAGCTCAATCAAGCCAACCAGCGGGCGATGGAGTCAGGGGCTGCGCTGCGAAAGGAAAGGGAACAACGCGAGGCTACCGAGGCCCGCGCGCAGGCTGCCGAAGCCAAGCTTGAGACGGCGGAACACAGCCTGGCGGGCATGACGCAGCAACTTCAGGCGACCCAGAAGCACGCCGCGTCGGCCGAAGGGCGCGCGGGTCAGGCGACGAAGGTGGCGACTTCGACGCAGGCCGAGCTGACGAAACAGGTGAAGAGCCTAAACGACCAGCTGGCGGCCGCAGAGGCGCGCGCGACCCAATCGGCGCGATCTTCCAGTACGTCTTCCACCGTCGACAACAAGCTCAAAGCCACCGAAGAACAGCTGCGCGCGACCCAGACAATGAAGCTGGTCGTCGAGAAAGAACTCGCCGTGCTCAAAGCGGCCGGCGCAGGAGGCGGTGGCTCAACCACAGCTGAACTCGAGAAGCTGCGCGCAGACCTGGCGGTGATGAAGAGGAAAATGGCGGCCGCCGAATCGGCGCTCGAAGCGGCAGCGTCGTTGAAGGCGAAGGTCGTTCGCCTCGAGAATCAACTCAAGGGGAAGTAGCCGCGAAGGGTTCGACGAGCCCCGCGGTGTGCAAGCGTTCGAGTGCAGCCTTCACTTGATCGCGTGTCGTACCGGTGTCTTCCAGGGTCTTGAGCAAATCTTCCAGTCGCATCGGCGCCCCCGAAAGCTCGGAAACCAACAGGCCGTCTTCCGCTTGCACCGCGAACTGCTTCGCCCAGTCGAGGCGCACTGCATCGAACGCCATTCGGCCCTCAGCGCCTTGAACTTTCTCCATCGCGGCACGCCAAGCCTTGAGACCTTCGGCGCCCTTGCCGGTCAGGCGGAACCGCTGCGCACGGGCCCAACGCAACTTCGCGGTGCTGGTCGCTGGCACTTCGCTTTCACTCATGGGTACACCCCTACACCTTTTGTCTTGCGAAGCCCACCTTGACGGTCCTGTCGACGCCTTCACCGGCTTGAGTGCCGCGCGTTTTGGCGTTTACGTCCATTTCCCATGGTGCCTTTCGAAGTGCCCCTACTGCGACTTCGCGTCCACCACCGCGAAAGTAGTTCCTGAAGATCGCTACACCCACGCTCTGCTGAACGAGTTGTCGGTTCGCTCGGAAGGAATGAAGGGGCGGCAAGTGGATTCGATTTTCTTTGGGGGCGGTACGCCTTCGTTGTGGCGTGCCGAGCTCGTCGCCAAGGTGCTCGACGCGCTGGCGGGAAGGTTGTCGCTCGCGTCGCACCTCGAGGTGACGCTCGAAGCGAATCCCGGGGCCTCTGACGCGACCCGGTTTGCTGCCTACCGCGCCGCGGGCGTCAACCGCTTGTCGATTGGGGTGCAGTCGTTCGAGCCAACGACGCTTCGGGCCCTCGGGCGTGAGCACGATGGACCGCTGGCGGTCGCAGCGTTTGAGAAGGCGCGCAAGGCGGGCTTCGACAACTTGAGCCTCGACTTCATCTATGGCGCACACGGCCAGTCTACCGAGCAGGCAATCTGCGATGCGAAGGCGGCGGCGGAGCTGCAGCCCGAGCACTTGTCTGCCTATGCGCTGACGCTCGACAAGGAAGCGCTCGCCGAGGAAGTTCCTCTGGCCAAGCAGCTCGCACGAGGGGAAGTGACCCTGCCTCCGGACGAGCAGGTGACGATGATGCAGCACGCGATCGAAGACATCTACGCACGCGCGGGGCTCGTCCGGTACGAGGTGAGCAACTACGCGCGACCTGGACGTCACTCGCGCCACAACGCGCTGTACTGGACAGGGGGTGAGTACCTCGCCCTTGGAGTCGGAGCGACTGGCCGCATCGGGCATCGTCGGTACTCGAACCAGCGCAGCGCGGAAAAATACCTGCTCGAGGTCGAGCTGAACGGGATTCCGAGCGCTCAGGAAGAGATGCTGGATGACGCGATGCTTTTTCGCGAACGGCTCGCGATGGGGCTGAGGTTGACCCGGGGGGTGGATCTCGAAGCGCTTTGTCGCGCGTTCGCTGAGGACTACTCGACCCGCCAGGCTCAGGTCGCGCTGCTGATGCATCATGGCTTGCTCAAGCGCGACGGCACGCGGGTTCAGCTGACTGCCGCAGGGTTCGATGTCCACAGCGCGGTGTGCGCGAGACTGATGTAATCAACACACTTTCCATGTCTACCTGGCTGCTGTGGATCATCCTCGCCGGCATCACTGGCAGCCCCGTCGGAGCGGCGGTCGCGATCCTCGTCATCTGGGTGGTGGTCGACCGTTTCACGCTCGGCTTGATGCCCAATTGGTGGCGCTGGATTCTTCGTCGCCGCCGAGAAGGAAGGCTTCAGCGCACCCTGCTTGGTAATCCCCATGATCGCCAGTCGCGCCGCGAGCTCGCCGAGCTGCTGGTGATGCGACGAGCGCACGCCCGTGCGGTCGAGACACTCAAGCCGAACCTCGAGGCCGGAGACGATGACCACGCAACCCTCTTCACGATGGGAGTCGCCTGCATGGGTGCGGGGCATCAGGCGCAGGGCGAAAAACTGCTTGGACACCTCGGTGAGACGCACCCAGAGTTTCGCGTCGGAGAGCTCGAGTTCGCCATCGGCCGCGCACGCCTGGCGCGAAAGGACTTCCAGGGAGCGCGTGAATCGCTTCAGCGGGCGATCGCCGTTCGGCGGGGAACAATTGAAGGACGCGTGCTGCTCGCGAAAGCGCTCACTGGCCTGGGCGACGAGCCTTCCGCAGCGCTGATGAGGGACGAGGCATGGACCGAGTACGTCAGTGCTCCGGGCTTTCAGCGCCGCAAAGAGAGGCTGTGGGCATGGCGCGCTCGGCCATCGCGGCCGGCGACGTACGCGATCGCTTTGGCGATGGTGCTGATCCTTTTTGGTCGCTTCGCTGCGCCAGCGATTTCGAGCTGGGTCGCTAGAAACAGCGATCCCTACGACGGGTACGGCCCCCCGCCAAAAAGCCACACAGATGCCTGAGCCGGTTGACGAGTAGGCAACCAGACCTGTTTGCCGCGGCGCGAAGGGCTTTGGTGCACTGCACGCCTCGATTCGATTAGGACATGCGAACGATGGTTGAACAGATGGTTGAGCAGT
>JANOHG010000712.1:0-3321 GCA_031406375.1 Archangiaceae bacterium
ACACTGAGCATGTCGCTCCTGCGAAAGGGTAGTGCACGCCCGACTCGTAGCTGAGGCTCCAATCTCAAAACTGAGCCACTTAAAATCAAGCAATGTCAGCCGGTTGCGACATGACTGACTCGACGTTGGCGGTAAGGATCAACTCCTGCGATTCGAGCGCAAAGAAGATCATCGAGTTGCAAGGTGGTCTGAAGCTTGTACTGAAACCCGCCCGGAGGGTTCTTCATGGGCCATGTTTCTCGAGTTTTCCTCGTTGTAGGTTTGGCGCTGCTGGGTTGCGGTCCGAATTGGCAGGCTGAGCAACCCCAGGACTTGGTGGGGGGCGCAGATGCTGGGGCCGCGGGCGGTGGAATGGGTGGAGCGGGAGGCGGCGCAGCGATCGCGATCAGCTTTGCGAACGACGTGATGCCGATCTTCAAGGCCAAGTGCGGCGGTTGTCACGGTGGCTCATACGAGAAGGCGGCGATTGCCTACAGCCGACTGAAGCTGAACACGACAGCCACCTCGCCCTGTGCCAACACTCCGCGAATCATCGCGAACGATGGCGCCAACAGTTTGCTGGTGAAGAAGCTGCTCAATACTGCCGGCTGCGGAGCCGTGATGCCTTTGATTAAGGTTGGAATGGCAAGTGTGGCTTGTGTCGACGAGCAGTGCGTCGCAAAGGCGGACATCCAAACGGTCAAGCTGTGGATTGACCAGGGTGCACTCGAAAATTGACGCGCATCTCGACGAAGGCGTCACAGACCGGCGTTGATCCTCAGCTCAGTTGGCACAGGTGACTGCTGGTTCGTCGCATCCCAGACATCCAGCGTTATTCGGTATAATCCTGTCGCAGCGCCGTCTAGCCCAAGCGACACCGCTGATTTGACAGTCTTCAGGCTGTCATTCTCAAGTACGGCATTCGATGCGTTGGCTGGTTTGCTGACCAACCGGAAACGAAACTGGCTCGCTTGGGTCATTGTCCCCGGAGGGTCGAAGCTGTCGCTTCCGAACATCGTGAGCAGCCGGGTGCCGTTCGGACCCGCCGGAAGGCTCGCCAGGCTGACAGACATCGTCCCCGACATCCCTTGGGCGCAGGCGGTGTCACTGGGAAGACAACCCTTGAGCATTCCAACCGGGAGCTGATCGACAGGGGTTTGGCTGTACAGGTGCACCTTGAGTCCCGCGGGCGTGGGGAAATCAGCGTCGTTGCTTTGGATCCGAAGCAACCCCAGCTGTGCACCTCGGCTGATCGGCTGCTGGTATTCCACCGTGGCGTCGACACTCGCACCCGCGGCGATCATCGAACCTGCCTGAATCCTTGGAGGAACGAGGGTGAAGAACGGATTGGGATCGATGGCGACACTGTTGATCTGCAGCGCCCCACAGCCAATTCCGTTTCTGATTGTCACCACCTTTGCTGTTACCGGGTCCGAGGGGTTCGCGAAGTCGAGCAGCGTTGGCACGGTCGAGAGGCAGGGTCGGTTGCCGCCGCCGAGGGTGAGAATCGCGCGCCCCGCGCTGCCGACCGGCTGTACACTGACAGAGGCCGAGATGATTAGCTGATCTTGCGTGTAGAGCGGCAACGCCGTGTAGTTGACTTCCAGCGGCAGCGAACCGGCGGGCGCGATCATCATCCCCGCGATGGACGCGCCGACCGCGAACCTTGTGGTGGTTGGGTTTCCGTTGCTCTTGAACACCACCGAGTCGATCGTGATCGCGGCGTTGCCCGCGTTCTTCACCATCAAATTGGCCTTGTTGATGACCTTGGTGGCGTTGCCGCACAAGTCAGAGGGATCTGAGAATTCGCAGCGGTTCAACGTTGCGTAGACTGAGGGCTTCAGGGCGGTTCCGCGCAGCAGCACGTCGAAGCCGCCAGAGTTGTTGTTGGCGTCTCGCGCGTTGGAATCGTTGGTCTTCAGCCGAAGTATTCCCAACCGATTGAGCTCGCCCGAGCCGTCATCCATTGGCGCGAAGCGAAGCTTGACCTTCAGCGTCTGGCGGTCTTCGCTGACGGTGAGCACCAACGGTGCCGCCGAAGTCGGTGGGATCGCCGGCGCATCGATGAAATAGGCGAGCTCTGCGGATGCGCCTGGCGCGGGAAGCACCTCGAGCCCGGTGATTTTCAGCGACGGGCACCCGAGGTTCGACAACTTCAAGTCGACAGTCGTCGTCTCGCCAAAGAGCGTGCCCGCGAACCGTTGCTCGCAACTCTGACCTGGCTGGCAGTCGACGTAGACCGCGGCCGCGTTGAGGATGGCAGCCGACACGATTGGGCGCGAGGGAAAGGGGTGGGCGGTGCCGACCAGGGTCGCCCGCGCGACCGGAATCGACGCGAAGGCATCCGCAACCTCGAGGCTTGCCGAGTAACTGCCGGCGTCAGCGGGTGAGAACCATACCTCGACGATGGCGCCAGCGTCGGGCGCGAGAGTGGACCCACCGTCGGCAGCGAAAGCGCCCGCGCCCGCGCCGGTGACGCTCAGAGTGAAGGTTCCGTTCGCCGTGCCGACGTTGCGAACCTTGAACCTACGAAGGTCTGGGTAGACGTCGACAGCCTGCGAGCCCATTGCATCTGAAGTGGGGCAGGCGGCGAACGCTTGCGTCGCGGGAAGCACGAGGTAGCGCGGGTTCGGACGCCCGCCGTCAATCGGCCCTGCATCAAGGCTGTCGTCGGGCCCTGCGTCGGTGATGCCCTCGACGCAGCCATTGCGGTTGCAGGTTTGCCCTGCGGTGCACGAAACACACGTCGCGCCGGGCGCGCCACAGGCACCCAGTTGGCTGCCGAGTTCGCACTTGCCCGCGGCGGTGCAGCAGCCCGCGCAGGTCGACGCGCAGCTGGGCGCGGGTGGGGGTGAACATGTGGTGAGCGCGAAGGCGGCGATTGAAGCGAAGGACAGCAACTGAATCCGGTCGATCATGGGGCCGCAGGTCATAGCCCCCACGAGGATCAAAGGGCCACCTCGCGCCTCGAAGCTGCTTGAGCAACTTCGCTGCGTCATTCGGAAATGGTCGCCTAGATTGAGCTCCGCGCGATCCCACACTTCAAACCGGGTCCCTGCGGGCGGGCTTGGGGCCCTGAAGGAGCACGGGCGCGGGTGCGGCACTGGCGGCGGGATGCAACTGCGGTGCGTCGTCGTACAGATCTCTCGCGGCGAGTCGCCCGCACAGCAGCTCTCGAGGCGAGAGCTTCCGAAGCACTTCGGTCACCATCGGTGGCAAACGCCCCGAAGCGGTCGACTCCGCTGAAGCTCGCTTCGCAGCCTTCAGCGCGGACCGCAGCCATTCGTTCGCGCCAAACCCCAGCCAGCGAGTCACCGCAACGCATTTCGGTGCCTGCGTTTT
>JANOHG010000716.1:0-1617 GCA_031406375.1 Archangiaceae bacterium
CGCCATGTGAATCAGATCGCACATCACCTTCGCCCGCGCGACCTCGTCACTGATGGCGAGGTTCTGGCTGTAGGTGATGTTGCCCTCGGTGGTGGTCAACTGCCCGCCGCCGACCGCCGGATCCGCCGCGGGGCTGGCCGGCTTCTGGCACTGGCCCACCTGCAGCGGAGGAATCGCGGCTACCCGTCGTTCGAGCTCTCGCACTTCCGAGAGATGATCGTCGAGACGCCGGCGGTCTGCGGTGCCCAGCCTCGTCTTGAGCTGATCCATTCGCCCGCCGACCGAGTCGAGCACGCTGCGCCGAGTCTCGACCAGCCACTGCTGATGCGCGACCTGGTCCGCGGTCAGCCCCGACGAGACGAAGGCGCCGAACAAAGCCTGGAAGAGCTGTTGCGGGCTGTAGCGTGGCGCGACCGCCTGCAACGTCGTCCCGTTCAGCCGGTACGAGATGTCTTCGCCGGTTCCGGGCGCGGCCGCGTTGATGTAGTTCGACACCTGCACCCGGGTGACCAGCGTCTTGAACGTGGTGTTGCCCCCGAGCAGGTCACCTGCCAGGTGCTCGGTCGTCGGGTCGAAGAACTGGCTGCCCGGTGACCTTCGGCCGGTGAGCAGCGGCGCGTTCTGGCAGTAGTGGAATCCGGTCGACTTGCCGCCCGCGGGGATGACGCCGGCGATGGCGCTCGGGATTCGCAGCCCGGTGATCACCGACACGTCGTCCTTGATTGGCTCGAGGTTGCGCAGCGCGGCCTTGAGGTCGTAGTTCGCCCCGACGGTTGTCGGGACGAAGGTGTTGGCGATGTTGCCGTCGTAGCCGCCCAGCGAGCAGCCCGCGAACCCGAGCAGGTAGCGCCGTGGCACCACGGTCTGGGCGACGGCTCGGCTGCCCCACATCGCCTCCAGCCAGGGCAGCGCGAGCGCGAACCCGCCGGCGCCCTTCAGCATCAGCCGTCGACTCAACAGGGGCTTGCTCATGGTGCCTCTAGGCGACGCTGCGCGAACGTGGGGTGAGTGACCAGCTCGAGCAGCAGCGTGTCGAAGCGCCGCCCGGTGGTGACGAACCGATCGGCGATCGCCGCGAGCAGCGCGCCGTCTTCCGGCAACTCGCGCCGGCCCGCGCCGAAGCGGAAGAGCTGCTTGACGACGCACGACTCGACCGCGCCGGTCGAGAGCATCAGGTCGGCGAGCCCCGCCGGGCCCTTGAAGGTGCCCACGCCTTCGAGCGCACCCTCGCCACTGATCAAACACTCGGGGTGGTCTGCTTCGCGGTCACGGAACTTCCCGGTGCGATCGAAGCCCTCGAGGCCGAAGCCGATCGGATCCATCTGCTTGTGGCAGCCGGCGCAGCTGAGCTGCGAATCGTGCACCTGGTACCTGTCCTTTTTGCAGACCGCGGTGAGCGTGGAAGGAGGTGGCACGTCGGCGACGACGTTCGGAGGAGGGTCGGCGATCTCTTGGCAAAAGAGCCGGTTTCGGATCCACTTGCCACGCAACGTCGGGCTGGTGTCCGTTTGCTTCACCCCGTTCGACAGCAGCGACCCATGCGAGAGGATCCCCTTTCGTCCCGTCGCGCCGTACGAGACCCAACGAGAGCCCGGCTGTCCGGTGACGGGCAGCCCG
>JANOHG010000739.1:0-4551 GCA_031406375.1 Archangiaceae bacterium
CCGATGACGTAGTGTCTGACGGGCTTCACAGCGACCCCCTCGCAGTCTCACCCCTGCGCCCAACTCGCTGGCAGCCTTTGCAAACCGACTCCCCCGCCGCCAACCCTTCCCCGTCCACTCGCCTTGTGCCGCCTACCTCCAGCAGCCCCGGGCGCCCATTTCCCGCTTCAATCTTCCCCACTGTTTTCAATCAGCTCGTCGGCGTGACGCGAGCGTCAAAATACCTATTCAGATCTGCGTCTGAGAATCTTCCGCGCGATGCCCTGCGCCTGCGGAATTTTGAACACCACTGCGAGCAATCCATACACAACGCCAAAGACAGTGATGCAGGCAGCCGCGACGAGCAGCGGAGGAAGATTGGGGGGTGGGGCAAAGTGTCCCCCCCACTCTTCGAGGGTCTGGGGCGAAGGTCCGAACCTCGCCGTCAACGCGCTCTTCAATCCGAATGCACAGAGCCCTGCGCAAATCGCACACACCCACAAAGCAAGAAGAAGGCGGGCGGGCAGACCGACATCGCCAATCGCACGGGCCAGCGCGCGGCGAAGCAGTGTGTACTCGAGGAAAGCGACCAGCCCCGTGCTGACGGTGAGAAGCGCGGCGCCGAGCTCAGCGGGCAAGCCCAGCTGGCCGGGCAACACCCGCGCCGCGAGGTAGCCGAGCCCCGCGCCAATCGAGACCCGCAGCGCGGCAATCTTGAGCGGAGTCCGAACATCCTTCATCGCCCAGAAGGCCGACGCATACATCCGACCCATCGTCTGCGACAGCAGCCCAACCGAGGCGGCGATGAGCAGATACCAGACATAGCGCGAGTCTTTGGCAGTGAAGAGGCCGCGCTCGAACAGCCCCGCGAGCTGCTCGCCGATGAAGATGAACGCCGCGGCGCTGGGGACGACGAAGAAAGCGATTCGCTGCAATCCCGTCGAGATGCGGCTGCGCAGAATTGCCGCGCGATCTTCCGAGGTGCGCGCGGCATCGGCCGACATCTCGGGCAGCTCGGCGACCGAAACTGCCATTCCAAACAGCGAGATCGGCAACAGGCTGAGCGTCTGGGCGTTGGTTAGTGCGGCGAGCGCGCGATCGGTAATCAGCGACGCGTATGCGTTGTCGAGCCAGGCGCTGATCTGCACCACTCCGCGCGACAGCACTGCGGGTGCGAAGTTGCGCAGCACCGCGCGCACCCCGGGGACCTTGGTCGAAATCGAGGGGCGAAAATGCGTCAGCAACCCAAAGACGTTGGGCAGCTGGATGGTGAACTGCGCGAGCGAGCCGACGCCCATTCCGATCGCGGCCCACCGCACCAGCGCGTCGTGGTCGACGCGACCTCCGAACGCGACCAGCGCCGCGATGATGCATCCGTTCCAGACCACCGGCGCCGCGTACGACAAAAAGAAACGGCGGTGGCTGTTGAGGATTCCCAGGCACCAGGCGCTCATCACCAGCAGCCCGGTTCCGGGAAAGAGGATCCGCGTCAACGAAACGGTGAGCGCGTGCTGGGCGCCGGTGAAGCCCGGAGCGATCAGGCCGACGAATGCCTCGGTGAAGAGGATCCCGAGGGTGACGAACACCGCGGTCGTCATCAGCAGCAGTCCAAAGACCGCGCCAGCGACGCGATCGGCTTCGGCATCCTGCTTTTGAGCGCGCAGCGACGCGTAGACCGGGATGAACGACGCCGACAGAACCCCTTCGCCCAGCAGATTCTGGAGGAAGTTCGGGATCCGAATCGCCGCCGAATACGCCGCGGCGGCGGACCCCAACCCCAGGTAGTGAGCGAAGATCAGCTGACGCACCAGCCCCATCACCCGGGAAGCGAGAATTCCGGCCGCCACCAGCGTGGCTCCACGACCACTTCGTTGCTCAGAATTGACGGACACCCGGGCGCACCTTAGTAGCGCGGACCCAACCCGCAACTTGCGGCCTGGTCGCTTCGAAATAGACCTTCGATTGGTTTCGTGCGTTCTTGCGCAAACTCGAGGAGAACTTCCATGCCTGTACGGCTGCTCGCTTGCGCCCTAACTCTGGGCCTTTCCGCTGTTCCCGCCAACCGCGCCACTTCTGAGGTGCTCGGCGGCGACGTTCGGTATCTCACCGCGATCGCTACCGACAAACCGCTCTACAAGATAGGCGAGGTCGTTTACGTGCGCGGGGTAGTGCTGCAGGCGCGAACGCGCGTACCCGTTCCCAATGGGCAAGCAAGCGGTCGAGTCGAAATCAAAGGCCCCAAAGGCGAAATCGTAGCGTCTGGATCTGTGGGCGCAGTCGACGGTGTCTGGGCCTTCACCTGGCAGGTTCCCGAAGGCCAGGCGGGTGGCGAATATACGGTTCGCACCAGCTATCCGTTCCACGGCCATGCGCCATCCGAGCGCAAATTCGACGTCCGCGCCTACCGCGCGCCGCGCTTGAAGACGCAGATTGTCTTCGAGCGCGATGGCTACGGTCCGGGAGACAAGGTCACCGCGACGCTCGACGTGAAGCGCGCGGAAGGTGGGGTTCCAACCGAAGCGAAGGTGAGCGCCATCGCGCGGGTCGACGAGGCCGAAGTCGCGCGGGTGGCCTGCAGAGTCGGGCCGGCGGGGTTGTGCACGGTGAGCTTCGAGTTGCCGAAGAGCATCGCGCGCGGCGAAGGCTCGCTGGCTTTCGCGATCGAAGATGGCGGAGTGGTGGAGACCGCGTCGAAGACGATTCCGATTCTGCTGCAGACGCTCGACCTCGCGATGTACCCCGAGGGCGGCGACCTGGTGGCGGGAGTCAGGAACCGGCTCTACTTCGAGGCGAAGACACCCTCGAAGAAGCCCGCGGATTTCGAGGGAGAGATATTCGACCCGAAGAGCGGCGCGGTACTCGCTCAGGTCCGCACCGAGCACGAGGGGCGCGGGCGGGTCGAGTTTCAGCCAACCGCTTCGACTGCATGGGCGCTGCGGATCAGGCGGCCAGCCGGAATCAAAACCATCTTTGCGCTGCCGAAAGTTTCGACCACGGCTGTCACGCTCTCGTCGGCGACTGACGTTCAACTTGCGGGGCGGCCAGTCAAGCTGTCGGTGCGTTGGGGCGATGCACGGCCGGTAAAGGTGACCCTGTCGGCGCGCGAAGCCGTGGTGGCGACTGCGGCGATCGACGGCAAAGGAAGCGCTGAGGTCACGCTAGACCCCGGCGCGGCCGACGGCGTGTTGATCGCGACTGTCTGGGGCAAAGACGACGCGCCGCTTGCCGAGCGACTGATCTATCGCCAACCGGCGCAGAAGCTCGAGATCGCGCTCGAAGCAGACAAGCAGAGCTTCGTTCCTGGAAGCCGCGCGGCGATCAAAGTGAAGACGACCCGCGGTGGAAAGCCGGTGTCAGCGGTGGTTGGGCTGACGGTGTTCGACGACAGCATTCAGCAGATGCTCGAGCGCCGGGAACACCCGCCGACGCTGCTCGTCGCGGTGCTGCTCGAGCCCGAGGTGAAGGAGCTGGCCGACGCTCATGTCTACCTCGATGAAAAGAATCCGAAGTCGGCCCTCGCGGTCGACCTGTTGTTGGGCACTCAGGGTTGGCGACGATTCGCGCTGATGAACGTGCCTGCGTTCCTCGCGAGCCAGCCAGATGCGGCGCGGCGCGTGCTCGCGATGCGTGTTCCGATTGCCGTTCGGCGGCCGGACATCGATCGTTTCGCGGAAGACGCGCTCCTAGGTGGAATGGAACCGCGCAAGCCGATGGCGATGCCGGTCGACATGGCGCCGCCGCCGCCCGCTGCTCGTCCGGCTCCAGCTCCAGCTCCGGCTGCTCCGCAGGTTGCCCAGGTTGCGCCAGCAGTGATGCTCGCCAGGCCTCCGGCTGCCGCACCGATCGCAATGGGCGCGGGGGTAAGAGCCGACCGAGACGACCACTTTGTGGCAGGTGGAAGAGCGCGTCGCGCCGAAGAGAAGAAAGAAGAGAAGCAAGCGGTGGCCTATGTCCGGGTCTACGCGCATCAGGTGAGAGCAGATAGGAAGCCGAATGATCGGCTCGACTTCACGCAGACGCTGTACTGGTCGGCAGGGCTGCGCACCGATGCAAACGGAGAAGCGCGCGCCGAGTTCGGATTGTCCGACGCGGTGACCACCTTTCGCGCGGTCGCGGGCGGGTACAGCGCCGAGGGACACCTGGGCGAGGCGTCGTTCGAGCTGAAAAGCGTTCAGCCCTTCTATCTCGAACCCAAGCTGCCCCTCGAGGTGACGCAGGGCGATGTCATCCGACTACCCGTTGCGTTGGTGAACGGCACGAACGAGCCGCTGAAGAACGTGAAGCTCGACGCGGCGATCTCGACCGACGTGAAGATTTCAGGCACCGGAAGCTTCGACATTCAGAAAGGTGAGCGGTTTCGGCGCATGCTCGAGCTGACGGTCGGCGTAGGCACCCAATCGTCTGAGTTGAAGCTGGTCGGAACTGCGGGCGCATATTCCGACACGGTGACCCGGACTCTGTCGATCAAGCCACGAGGCTTCCCCGACAATGCGGCGTTCGGAGGAATGTTGGCACCCAACACCCGCGTCTCTCACGAACTGGTGATTCCGGCGCAAGTGGTGCCCGGCAGCG
>JANOHG010000748.1:0-2620 GCA_031406375.1 Archangiaceae bacterium
GGTGACGTTGCTGACGTGGCTGGCCTGTTCCTCGAATTGACTCACGACTCGGGCCACGAAACAAGCTTAATGAAGACCCATCGAAATCGCGCGACTGCCCCAACCGTTGTTAAGACAACGCACATGAACCAGACCCAGTGGGACGAAAAACTGAAGTCTTTCCTCAAGAAAACCGGAGAAGACGTCAAGCGCGCCGGCGCTGAGATTAAGACCGAGGCCGAGAAGCTGCTAAAAGAGGTGCAGGACCCCGAGCGTCAGGCGAAGGTCAAAGCAGGGATGAAGGACTTCGGCGGCTGGGCTCGAAAGACCGCTGAAGAAATGGCCGAGTTGATGGAGACCGGCGTGAAGAAGGCCGAGGTTGCCATCAACAAGGCTACCGACAAGGTGGTCGACTTCGCCGTCGGGCAAAAGCCAGGTGAGAAGAAGAGCTCGGCCGCTGCGGCTACCGCGACGCCCAGCGAAACCATCCTTCCGAATGTTGCCGCGAAAGCCGCCAAGAAATCGATTGGGGGCAAGAAGCGCAAATCGCCCCCCAAGAAGGCCTCGTCGCCAAAGAAGCCGCTGGGCAAGGCCGCCGGGCGCGAGAACGGCGGGGAATAGGACGCTTTCACCGTTGGGTTTGGCCGTTGTCTGATACGGCAAAAGTGACATAGTGCCGCCGTGTCAGACGACAAGGGTAAGTTTTCAGCCAACATTGGAGATGAAGTCATCAAGGCCGCACTGGAAAGCGTGCTTAAGCGCACCGGTGAAGTGCCTGTCAGTGCCCCGGTAGAGCCAGGTGAAGTCGAGGTCAAGATCGACGCCGAAGGCTCAGCCGGCGACCCCAGAGACCAGGAAATCGCCGAGCTGAAGGTGCAGCTCGAGGTGTCGCAGGCGGCGGGCCGGACAGTGATGGGGCGGATAAAGGATGAACACGAGAAAGTCCTGCGCGCGACCGCGGATCTCGAGAACTTCAAGAAGCGGTCGCAAAAGGAAAAGGACGAGCTGCAGCGCTTCGGCAACGAGAAGCTGCTGAAGGACCTGCTGCCGATCGTCGACAACTTCGATCGCGCGTTCCAGCATCTGGGCGTGGGAGGAGACTTCGCCAGCCTTGAGAAGGGCGTGACGATGATTCGCAAGCTCTTCGAGGACGCGTTGGGCAAGCACGGCGTCAAAGCGTTCGCGAGCAAGGGCAAGCCCTTCGATCCCAACCTGCATGAAGCGATGCAGCACGTCGAGACCGATGACCTGCCGGCGAACCACGTCGCCAGCGAACTGGTTCGAGGCTTCATGCTCAATGACCGGCTGATGCGACCCGCACTGGTGATGGTGTCGAAGAGAACGACGCAGGTCGCAGAACAACTTCCAGAACGACCCGAGGAGCCTTCGGCAGAAGCCGAGGCCGAAAAAAAGAGCTAGAGCAGCACGGGTGAACAGCACAACCTAGAGGGATATGTCGAAAGTCATTGGAATCGATCTGGGCACGACCAATTCTTGCGTCGCGGTGATGGAGGGTGGCGAGCCCGTCGTCATTCCCAACAGCGAAGGTGCCCGGACGACTCCCTCGATGGTCGCATTCACCGAGACGGACGAACGCTTGGTTGGGCAGATCGCCAAGCGGCAAGCGGTCACCAACCCTGAAGCGACGGTGTTCGCCTCGAAGCGGTTGATGGGACGCCGCGCCGACTCGCCCGAGGCGGCGAAGGCAATTGCGATCTCTGCGTTTCGGGTCGTCGCGGCGCAGAACGGCGACGCGTGGATAGAGATCCGCGGCAAGCAGTACAGCCCGCCTGAAGTCGCGAGCATCGTGTTGGCGAAAATGAAGCAGACCGCCGAGGACTACCTGGGCGAGCCGGTGAGTGAGGCGGTGGTCACCGTCCCTGCGTACTTCAACGACGCCCAACGCCAGGCAACCAAAGACGCAGGCCGAATCGCTGGCCTCAACGTGCTGCGAATCATCAACGAGCCGACCGCAGCCGCGCTCGCCTATGGCCTCGACAAGAACAAAGACGGCAAGGGCGAAAAAATCGCCGTCTATGACCTTGGCGGCGGCACGTTCGACATTTCAATACTCGAGCTGAATTCCGGCGTCTTCGAGGTGAAATCGACCAATGGAGACACCTTCCTCGGCGGCGAAGACTTTGATCAGCGGATCATCGACTGGCTCGCGCAGAAATTTCAACAGAGCAACAACCTCGATCTGCGCAAAGATCGAATGGCACTTCAGCGTCTGAAGGAAGCCGCCGAACGGGCGAAGCACGAGCTTTCGAGCGCAACCGAGACCGAAATCAACCTGCCCTTCATCACCGCCGACGCGACGGGACCCAAGCACCTCACCGAGACGCTGGATCGCCCCACGCTCGAGAACCTGGTGAAGGACCTGATCGACCGCACAATCGAACCGTGCAAGATGGCACTGAAGGACGCGAGCCTGACCACCGGGCAAATCAACCAGGTGTTGCTCGTCGGCGGGATGACGCGAATGCCTGCCGTGCAAGCGAAGGTGAAGGAGTTTTTCGCGCGCGAGCCGCACAAAGGAATCAACCCCGACGAAGTGGTCGCGATTGGTGCCGGTATTCAAGGCGGCGTCCTCAAAGGCGAAGTCAAAGACGTGCTGCTGCTGGACGTCACTCCGCTGTCG
>JANOHG010001315.1:0-3104 GCA_031406375.1 Archangiaceae bacterium
GTGATCGGCGGCAACCTCAGCTGGTCACTGGCCGAGGCAGGCGGAATCGTCGAATAGACAGGCACGCCGTCGAGCAGGATCTGCGCGCGGAAGGCAGACACCGTCCATTTCAGGGCGAAGGGCTTGCCTTCTGAGACCGCAGAAGGTGTTTCGAAGGCGACGATCATCGGCCCATCGCGCACCACCGATTGGAGCTCCGCGGTGATGGCCTGGCTCGGCGTATGGGCAGTTGCGGTGAGCGTGAAACGCAGCGGGAAGTTGTCGGGTACCAACCGGCCGACCGCGATGCCGCCATCGGCCAGCGTCCCTCCATCCGAGGGGCCATTGAAGTCGGTGGGCACGGTAAATTCGTAAGTGCCGGTGCCAACGTCAATCGTCGTCGAAGTGAGTTCTCCGAACGTTGCCTCTTTGACCGCCACATGATCGGATCCCGCGGTGCGCCACTGCAGCCGGATTTTCTCACCCTGACGCGCAGCAGGAGGAGAAGCGCTGAACTCTTTGATGACGGGCCGCACTGTCACGCGCGCGGTGGCGCTCAGCACGCCACTCGAGTCGGCGGCGGTCAGCGTCCATGACGTCGTCTTCTCGGGCGCCTCAGTCTTCGTCCCGGTCTCATCGGTCGACACAGTCGTTCCGCTGCTGTCTTTGACGCTGACATTGGTGCCGCCCAACGCGCTCCACACCAACTCGACGCTGTCGCCTGAGGCAATCTCGTTCGGCACCGCAATCAAGAAGACCCGCTTGAGGCCCTCATTGACTGCGACCTGTACGAACGCGGCGTCCTTGCCGCCTGGCCCAGTCACCTTCAGCACAAAGAACGATGTTCGGCTCGGCATCACGCTCGCAGTGCCATCTGAGAGGCTGCCGGTAATCGGGATCTGCGCGCCACTTTGATCGATGAGCGACAAGTCGGTGGCGCCCTCGGTGGTGAAGCGCAGCTTCACTGCTGTGCCCGAGCTGACCTGCGTCATGTCTGCAGAAAATGATTTGATCACCGGCGGCGCGGGCGGCGGAGGCCCCGCCTTGCTTGACGTGCACGCGGCGCTGAAAAGAAGGGCAAAGACGGATACCGTCCTGAACGAAGCCTTCATTGATGTGCTCCTGATGAGGGGGTGACCCAAGCGCGGCGGTTTCTAGTGATCGAGCACCCACCGGTCAACAGGCGCGGTTTGGCGGGGCGATGACTTTAGAAAGTGACGCCCAGGCTGCCACCCAGGAAGGTGTCGTCGATGTAGCCGCGACGGAACCGAGTGACTTCGATGCGAAAGCTGACCCGCATCCCGTTGACGGCCTCGGTGTGTGTCTCTCCCCCGCGCGCCCAGGTCAACACGAGAGGGCGAAAGCGCAGGCCGCCGCCGTACTGAAAAAGAAGCTTGTTGCCGACCAACGGGGTCACTGCTTTGTTGATCTCGAGAACCGATGGATTGGAAACGAATCCGATTCCCAGCTGGGCGAAAGCCGAGACGGGCGAATTCGAACCGAGCGGAAAGGCGAACGCCGGAGCGACGGAAACGTAGTGGTAGCTGCTGGTGGCGTTGATCTCTTGCGTCCCATCGCTGGTGGCCGAATAGCGCCAGGCGACGTCGACGAAGAAGAGCTCACGAAACAGCTCATCTGAAGAAAGGGTGCGACTGATTTCCCAGGTGAAGCGCACCCCGAATAACCCCTTTGGCTCGAAACCCGCGCCACGGCTCGAGTCCAGCAGCAGGACTCCGAAGAGCAGCTCGCCCGACAGCCCGATGCTCGGGTCGTCGATCGCCGCCAACGACTGCTCGCGCTCGCGTGCTTCTTCCTCGGTCTCGTCACGGACGTCGGGTGAGCCCTTCGAGTTCTTCTGAAGCTCACCGCGGTTGCGCTCGTCCTGACTCTCTTCGTCGGAATACGGAATTGCGCCGTTATCGCTCTGTGCATGCACCCTGGCAGAGGCGATCAACAAACCAACGAACAGGATTTTCATTGAGGAATGATCGGGCAGGAAGTACCGCGCACTGCTGTATCGCACGCAGGGATCAAGGGGCACGGAAAGGTGGCGCAGGCCAGCTGCAGCCGATCGCTGAGCTGCTTGCAGACCTGCTTCTTCAGATCAGGATCTGAAATGTGCGCGGCGATCGTATTGGTCATCAGCTCGGGGGTGAACCCCGACTGGGTGCGCAGGTTCAAGCTGATCAGCTGTCGAAAACCAGGCGTTTTTGCGCTCGAGTCGTCGAGCGCGTCAATCAGCGCCGCCTGCATCAAGTCCTCTTTCCCCGAAGGCGCCGACGCCTGGTACAGCGCAGTGGCGATCAGCGTTCCAATCTTGTAGTGCCAACGGTCGCGAACGAACTCGAGTTCGGAGTTGTTGAACGCGTTGCGATATTCGGCCGTCATGCACCGGGTGTCGTTCGCCACGTCACGCGCTGCAGCATCCATGTCGTTAAAGGATGCAGAGAGAAACGACGAAAGGCAGCCCGCGCCGGAAGCAGCGGTGGCGCAGGTCACCCCATAGCCGTGGAAGTCGGCGAACCCTTCGTCCATCGATTTGAGCAGGTTGAAGGGACCCAGCGACCAAATGACGAGCGGAGCCGGCACCGATGCGTCCGCATACACCTTCTTGTTGAAGACCAGGTGCGCGAACTCGTGGCCGATGACGCCGATGTTGAGCGACAGCGGCACCTTCTTGGTCATCTTGAATGGAAGGATCGCGATTGCGTGAATCGCCGGAGAGAAGAGCGCGTTGTCATAAAGCTCAACTTCCGACTCCTTGTAGCTCGGCCAATAAAGAACGCGAATGCCCAACAATTCGTCGGTTGGCTTCCCGCTGTAGACCTTCTGGAAGTACGCAAATGCCTGCTCGAAATTGTAATACGTGGTGGTCATCGCCCAGGTGTGGAAATCGGCGGGCCAGAGCACCGAGGATTTGTCGACGAAGTTGCCGCGCACCGAGTTGCCTTTGTTCTTCATGAAGACCTCGAGCAGCTGATCTTCGGTCATCACCGAGTTCAGCAACGGGTCGCTGGCGTTGATCTCAACCTGTGCACCGCCGACGACCGTGAGGAGCTTGCCAGTCATGTGTACGATTGAATCGGGGGTGGTGAGCTCGACCTGTCGTGTCTCGTAGGTACCGC
>JANOHG010000772.1:0-1235 GCA_031406375.1 Archangiaceae bacterium
GCTGTGCGAATGTGCGGTGCAGGGGCAGGAGTTTTCGCTCGAGATCGTTGCTCTCGTGCGCCGATCTCAAGGGCGTCCGGAGGCTGTAACCTCCTTGATGGCCGAATTAGAGCGTCGAGGCCGCGGTGACGTCGCAGTGGACGTAGACGCTTCCCGTCTCGACGGCGTCGACGCTTACCTTGCCCCACGTGTGACCTTCGCCTGCGGGGCAGCTCGAGAGGGCGCCGTTGTCGACGGGATCGACGCAAAACTGCACGTCGATGTCGAAGCCCTGGGTCGGGACGTTGAAGATCTGATCAAGCAGCGGCTCGCCCTGAAGGGTGTAGTTCTTCGGAACTCCGCCCCCGAGGATCCAGATTGCCATCCGCTTGTTGTGGTGGTGTCGGCAGTAGTGCTGAATCGCGGCCATTGCGTAGACGTCAGCGGCGATGTCGAGCTCGAACTTGAACGCGTCGCCGAGCAGGCGCTTGAGCTTCACCACGTTGAGGAAAATCGACCCGTCCTGAACGGCGCCCACGAAGATTGGAACGCCGTACCGGTAACAGGTGGAAAGCAACGATCGCTGCTTCACACCCAGCTCAACCTCGATGTCGTTGATGTGCTTGCCGAGCAGAAAGTGAAACTCGGGGGTGGTCATCTTTCGCTGGAAATCGGGGCCCCGAATGATTGCGGAGAAGAGCCGATCGGTGTCCAGCAACGCTTCTTCCCAGAACCCCAGGTCGTAGATCCGAATCACCCGCGCGAGCCGATACTGAAGGTCTCCAGCGTTCGGGTTGACTTCGCGGATTCCATGGCCAATCACCCGGTGGGCGTCGTGGTACAGGTTGGCGCCGGTGGTCGTCAGACAGGAAATCATCCCTGCCTCGACCATTGGAATCAGGCAGCTGGAATGGAGGCCCGCGGGCGTCATTGCGCCTGACAGGGTCATGAAGACCGACGCGTTCTCGTCGAGCGTTCGCCGCATCAATTCGAAGGCCGTGCGTTCCTGCCGGCCGACGTAGGCGCCAAACGCCGTTTCGAGCAGCTCAACGGCGCTCTCTTTTCCGGTAATCGGGCGAGGTTCGACTTTCCGAGCGTTGGAATAGCCCTGACGAAGGTGCTTCTGGGTCTTGGTGGCCATGAGGCGCGGGGATATACAACGCCTCGTTTCTGGCCGCCCTCTGGAGTTTCCATCGTGAAAATTCGTCTGATGGTTGTCGCAGTGCTCTGCTTTTCCGTCTCAGGGTGCCGGTGCG
>JANOHG010000778.1:0-1179 GCA_031406375.1 Archangiaceae bacterium
CCCTTCGCCGATTCGACGAAGAATTTCGCCATCAGCTACAAGTGGGCGGACGTCGTGATGAGCACGTTGAAGAGGCGGGATCCAGGCGACAAAGACTGAACCTGCGTCGTTCTCAAAAAGCGAAAGTCAGAACTCAATTACCAGGCTCACCCGATCTGGCAGCGCTTCTTTGTCCGGAGCGGTCAGCTTGTACGTGGGATTCGAAAGCACTCGTACGACACAATCTCGCTGCTCGGGCGAGAGGTCGGTGCTCACCCCCACCGGCTCGAGCTCATGATCCGAGGCCGCGCCGCTTTGCGGATTCACCGCCGTGGACCAACGCATCGCGCCAGCGCGTTCGATTCCGGTGAAGCACTTCGCCAGCCGGGGACTGCGCGCGGCGACCTGCAGCTGAAACTCCTCGATCCACGAGGGGTGAACGGGCGTGGGCACGCCGAGGTTGCCTCGGCCCTGTTTCGTCCCTTGACCATCGAGCTCTTTCTTGGGTGCTGGTTTCACCACGACCTTCGGCTTCGGTGTCACCTTGGGCACTACCGTGATTGGCGCCATTCCGGGTGGCGGCATTTCGGGTCCGCATTCGCAGCGCATCAACAACAACAACAGAACGATGACCGCGATGCCGAAAGCGCGCCAGAATCGCCGCCGGCGCGCCTTCGCGGCCTTCACTGCGGGGACCAGATCCGCGCGCTCCCGTGCGGCCTTCCGCAGCTGGGGCAACATCACGCGCAGCTGCTTCTTGCGTGCGCGCATCAGGTTACGAAGCTCAGCGGGGGTCAATCGGTCACCTTCCAACCAAACACCAGCGCGCCCTTCGCATCGCGCCATTCCACTGGCGCGAGCACAAGCTGGGTGAACGCCGACGGCGCGTCGGCGGCTGGCGCCTCGAACGGCCACGGCAGCTGATCCGACGGAGCGAGCCGGATGTTTCCCGCGAACGTCTCCTGCCGAGGCGACATCTCTCGCGCTTTGCCCACGACGGAGTTGTCGAAGAGGTTCAACCCCTGGAGCATGCCTTGCGCTCGCCCCATCAACTCTTCGGCGGCGCGGCTCTGAGCCTTGGCTGTTCCTCCCTTGGAACTGAGCAGCGAGTCGAAAATCTGACTGAAGAGCTTCAGCAGAGAAATGTTGGCGCGGCGGACGTCAACGTCTTCCGCCTCGAGCTTCTCGAGCAGCTGCCGA
>JANOHG010000779.1:0-1622 GCA_031406375.1 Archangiaceae bacterium
AGCACCTCGAGCAGAGCGGACGACGGGTCGCCCCTGAAATCAGCACCGAGCTTGTCGATCTCGTCCAACATCATCACCGGGTTGCGGGTCCCGGCTTTTTTCATCGACTGGATGAAGCGGCCCGGTAGCGCGCCCACGTAGGTCCGACGGTGTCCGCGAATTTCTGCTTCGTCTCGCACCCCGCCCAGGCTCAAGCGCACGAACTTGCGATTGACGGCGCGCGCGATCGACTGACCCAGCGATGTCTTGCCAACGCCGGGAGGCCCGACGAGGCACAAAATCGGGCCGCGCATGTCGTTCTTCAGTTTTCGCACCGCGAGGTATTCGAGGATGCGCTTCTTCACCTTCTGAATGCCGTGGTGATCCGCGTCGAGGATCTTTCGCGCATTGTCGATGTCGAGGTTGTCTTCGCTCTGCTTGCTCCACGGCAGATCCGCGATCCAATCGAGGTAGGTGCGCGCGACGGTGTACTCGCTCGATGCGGCAGGAATCGTCTTCAGCCGATTGAGCTCTTTGTTGGCGACCTTCTCGACCTCTGGCGGCAACCCCGCTTTCTTGATCCGTTCGGCGAGCTCGTCGAGTTCCTCCTCTTCTTCTCCCATCTCGCCCAGCTCTTCCTTGATCGCCTTCAATTGCTGGCGCAGGTAGTACTCACGCTGCGTCTTCGACATCTCGCCCTTCACGGCCGAGTCGATCTTGTTCGAGAGTTTGAGAATCTCGCGCTTGCGGTTGAGCAGCTCGAGCACCAACTTCATCCGGGCTTTCAGGTCGACCGTTTCGAGCACCGCCTGCTTCTCTTCAATCGGTACGTCGACGTTGGCGGCGATCAGATCCGCCAAGTGGCCCGGATGAGTGATCGATTCGACCAGCTCGGTCGCCGCAGCGGGAAGCTCGGGCATCAGCTCGATCACTTCGCGGGCGAGCTTCTTGAGATTGATGCCCAGCGCCTCTACCTCGACGCTCTCGGCCGCCGTTTTGTCCTCGACCGCTTCGACCCGCGCTTTGAGGTAGGGCGCTTCCTGAACCAGGTCGAGCACGCGAAAACGCGCGAGGCCCTGCACCACCAGCGAGTAGTTGTCCTCGCCCATCTTCAGCAGCTTGACGATGCGAGCCACCGTGCCCATCGAATAGAGGTCAGCTGCGCCCGGATCCTCTTCTTCCGCTTTGCGCTGGGTCACGACGCCGATCACCTGATCGTCGCGAACCGCATCTTTGATGAGCGCGATGGTCTTCTGTCGGCCGACCGCCAGCGGCAGCACGCCTCCGGGAAAAAAGACCGAGTTGCGCAAGGGTAAGATCGGAAGGACCTGAGGAATGTCGTCCTTGTTGATCAAACCGGGAGGACTCATCGGAGCAGCCATTGTCTGAGCAGCGGCTGCGCCCTTCTTCTTTTCGTCGGACATGACCATAGGGTAGCAATGAAAAGATCACCTGCAAGCCATTGTTTTGTCCTGTTTTCGACCTGCCCCGTGTGGGTAGGGCACAATGGGCCCCGTTGGCTACGCGAGGTCGGCACCATGACGAAGCATCAATGTTTACTCATCGCTGGAGTGATGTTCGCGCTCGCGAGCAGCTGCTCGGGTTGCTTCGGTTGCATTCCGCCAGGAACGGGCGACGGCGGC
>JANOHG010000816.1:0-14091 GCA_031406375.1 Archangiaceae bacterium
CAAGGCCCTGCGGGCGAAGAGCTCAATGCGCACTGTGGTGTGTGGAAGCTTGAAGACGGCGCGCTCACCGCCGTGCAGTGGGGCAACTCGACCGATCAATCAGAGCACCCGCGCCTGGTTCCGCGCGCGTACGTCAGTCACCGGTATTTTTCGTCGAACGACCTCACCATCGAAGCAGATCTGCAGCTGGAGGATCTGTCGAGCGAGTTCCCGCCTCTGGACAGCGAAGCGCAGCGGTTTGCTGAAGTTTCATTTCGGATCAAAGACCTTCAGGTGAGCATCTACGCAATCCCCGAGGCGGGGATGCGGCTGATGTGGCGGTATTACCTGCCCGATGGCATCGAGGTCGCGGACAACAGTGCGCGCGATCTGGCGAACCTGGTCGAGGACGAAATGCAGGTTCCTCTCGGGCGCTTCAAGGTGAAGCTGCGCCTGCAGAAGACGAAGACCGCGGCGATTGACGTCGAAGCTTTTGCGAACGGCCAGCGCTTCGCCCACAAGGTGCTGCCAGGGTTGGCGGGGCAGGTGGGCAAAGTGGCGCTCGGGTGTCGAAACCTGGCGTGTCGGTTCGATGATCTGAACGTGACAGGAAAGCCTGCCGCACGACCAGCGCCACGCAAGGGCAGCCCGTGAGCGCGATCATCCTTTGCGCAGTGCTGACCGCCACGCCCCTGGGCGCCTGCGCGGATCGGGCGCTGTGCCGTTTCAAGCTCAGCGACGAGCCCGCGCTGAAAGAGGCGCTCAACGGCCTGTCATTGACCGCAGGAGAGCTGAAGGTCGAGCCTCTGAAACGGCCCGGCGGCGACGTGGCGTTCGGGTTGACGATGGCGTCAAACGGCCGCGAAGTGGTGGTGAAGGTGGTGAGTCTGCACCGAAAGGACACGCTTTACGGCGAGGCGAGGGCGAAGGTGATGGCGGTCTCAAGGCCAGAATGGAAAGAGCGCGCGCTGGTGTCGGCGGCGAGGGTCGCGATTCCAAGAGCGCTCGAGGATCTCGCTGGGCAGATCTCGGGCGTGCGGAAGGTGACGCTGTCAGCGCAGGTCAGCGGCCTTGATTTGAAGGCGCGGGAACACGTCGAGAGGTCGCTGCTTCCATGTCTGAAGTCGCTGTTCGACCTCGTCGGGCCGGTGACTTCGGCCGAGGCGGCAGCAGGCTACCTCGATGAGTCGCTGGAATACCTTCCCGCGAAGGACGAGCCGCGGGCGAGCCTCGACTGGCAGGTTTCAAGGATGAAGTCGGCGATGCTCGGCGGCGTGCGCAGCAAGTGCGCCGTTTCGGGCAGCCCGCTTCAGGGTTGGTCGACCTTCGTCACTTCCGACGTATTGAACGGAGCAGTCGTCGTCAGCTGGAAGCGGTAGATGCACCGCGCTGCTCCTGCGTTGACCTTCGTCGTGCACGCGAGGACTCGTCAGCCGGTTTCCCGAGCAATGACTTTTGGGTGGATCTGCGATGGTGCGCAGCTGCAGATGACGATGTTCAGGTCGGTTCTGCTGGTGGTCCTCGTCGCGACGTGCGGGTGCAGCTTCCTCAACACGTTCAGGCCGGTTACCCGTGCGGTGACGCGGGTGACGGGGCCGACTGGGTGGTACCGGGTCACGCCCCTGCTCGGCATCGATCGTGATGGCCAGGTGACCATCCCCAGGCGCGCCAGCCAGCGGGGCTCGGACGACGAAGAGGAACAACCCGATGACGACGACTACGATGAGCGCACTGCGTTGAACGAACGGGTCCAGAACCGGTTTCGGCGCCAGCTGTCTCCGCTGCTCGTGACCGACACCGTTCCGTGCCAGTACCTGGCGGCCTCGCAGGATCGCGGAAAGCCGGTGTACATCCTCGTGCATGGAATTGGAGGCCCCGGCCCCGAGTGGTGGCCGGTGATCCCGACGCTCAACACCTACGCGCCGGCCGGCATTTTTCTGTTCCGATGGAACGCCACCCAGCAGCGCGCGGAGATCATCGATGCGCTCGTCACCGGCATCAATCGAATTGCCGCCTGCCACCTTGCAGGAAAGCCCGTGGTCCTCGCGCACAGCGCGGGTGGGGTGGTGGTCTCGTTCGCCGTCAGCCGGCTCACCATCGATCCGGGTCAAACGCTCGATGTCTTGACGGTCGCGGCGCCACTTTCAGGCGCTGGCCTTCACAACAGGCTCGAGGATGCGGAAGGTGAGAATCGATTCATGAAGGATCTCGGCGCGACCAAAACCAGTTTCCCCGCCGCAGCGGCGAACGTCCGTGTCACCCACCTGAGGACTCATTACCCAGGCGATCAGGTGATGGAGCCGAAATTCGGGCAGCACGCGCCGAATCAAGCGGGCGTGGGAGTGAAGGGGTCAACCGAGGTCGATCTGCCTGAAGATCTCACCCACGATGGCGCACTGATGTTCGTCGCTCGCCAGTGGCTGAAACAGTAACAAGCAGGGTTGAAGGATGAATTGACCTTCAATCTTCGACTGCGCACCACGAGAAGCTCTTTTCTGGGGTGGGATCATCACACATGCCCCAGCTGCGGCCGCTGACGGTGTCGAGCAGCAAGGTGGTGAAGCCGCCTTCCGAGCTGACCAGCCGAAACCGCCCGACGGGGCCCGGATTCAACGGGCCTTTGATTCCCATTTTGCACCAGCCCCAACCGCCCTTGGTGCCTTTGCGGCAGTAGTTCCAGGTGGTGCCGGTCATCGAGTCGATCTTTACCTGGGCAGCTCCGGTAGCGCCGCGGATGCTCGCCACCTGGTAACGGCCGACCTCGCGGGGCTCGACGTTGGGAGAAACGACTTCGTCTGCGAAGACCGACGGTGCTGCGAACACGACGACGAGGGTCACCAAGCGCATCTGCGCAATCTACTCGCCATCATCGCCCAACCCGTAGTCTTTGAGCTTCCGTGCCAGCGTGTTGCGGCCAATGTCGAGTAGTTTTGCGGCCTGGGTGCGGTTGTTCTTCGCCCGGTCGAGCACCCACATGATGTGCTTTTTCTCGACTTCGGCCAGCGTCGGTGGTCGCCCGTCGGGACTCGTCGGCATTTCAGAACGGCGGGTCGACCGCTGGAGGTCGGGCAGCGGCAGCGCCTCGGCCAGAATCTCGCCTTCCGAGAGGACCACTGCGCTCTCGATGCAGTTCTCGAGCTCGCGCACGTTGCCCGGCCAGTGCCACGCCTTGAGGCGATCCAGCGCACTGGGGCTCAAGCGCGGCTCGGCCTTCAGCTGGTGGCGTCGGGTCGAGGCGGTGATGAAATGCCGCGCAAGCCGTTCGAGATCTTCGGGGCCGCGTTCGCGCAAGCCAGGCATCACTACCTCGACGACTTTGATCCGGTAGTAGAGGTCTTCGCGAAACTTGCCTTCACCCAGCATCTTCTTCAGGTCTCGGTTGGTGGCGGCGACGATCCGCACGTCGACCTGAACGGTTTGTGTACCTCCGACGCGCTCAAATTCGCGATCCTGCAGCACCCGCAAAAGCTTCCCCTGCACCGACAGCGGCAGCTCGCCCAGCTCGTCGATGAAGACCGTGCCTCCCTGGGCCGCTTCGAATTTTCCCAAGGTGCGGGCTTCGGCGCCCGTGAAGGCTCCCTTCTCGTGGCCGAACAACTCATTCTCAATCAGCGTCGCGGGAAGCGATGCGCAGTCGACTTTGACGAACGGCTTGGTGCGCCGCTTGGAATTGACGTGCACCGCGCGGGCGATCAGCTCTTTACCGCTGCCAGACTCACCGCGAATCAAGACTGTCGCGTCGGTTCCGGCCGCCTTCTGGACGACTTTGTAGATTTCGCGCATCGGTGCCGACTCGCCGATCACTTTGTTGAAGAAGTAGCTGACCGGGCTCTGTGGCTGCTCGCGTGCGCGCTTGAGCTCGGGGTAGAGACTGGTCGCCTGCAGCGCAGTCGAAATCTGGGCCGCCATTTTTCCCAGCCGCCCTTCGTCTTCCTCGTCGAAGCGGCCTCCCAGTCGGTTCAGCACCTGAAGCACTCCGAAGATTTCTCGTCCTGCATCGATCAGCGGGACAGCGAGCAGGGTCTTCGTCTGGTACCCGGTAAGCCTATCGACCTCAGGGTTGAAGCGCTTTTCTCCCTGCGAGGTCGGCATGTTCACCACCCCGCCGTTTATGGCGACGTGCCCTGCGATTCCTTCTCCGAGCTTGACGCGGATCTGCTTGAGCTCGGGCAGATGTGCTGCGCGGGTGAAGATCTCTTCGCGTGCGTAGTCGATCAGCCACAGCGTGCCGCGATCGGCCTGCATCGCGCGGGCGACCCGATCGACCAGAGCCTGCAGCAGCTCATCGAGCTGCACTTCTTGACCCACCAGGCCGCTGACGGAGAGCAGCACCTGCGAAGGGTCGTCGGGGGATCTGGGCATTCGGGTCAACGGAAGGACGAAGTCGACCGCTGACGGCACGTCGAGGCAAGTAATTGTGCTCATGCGGTCAGCACCACCTTCTTTCCTTCGCGGGCAGGTTCGCTGGCTGCGAAGTAGCTGCGGGCCTCTTCGGCCATGGTTTCGACCTGGTCATCGTTGCGCGCCGGGTCGTGGTGGAACAGGAACAGGCGCTTGGCCCGCGTCGCGAAGGCGATCTGCGCCGCGTCAACAAACGAGCTGTGACCCCAACCCTTCTTCGTCTGGTACTCATCCGGCGTGAACTGCGCATCGAGTACCAGCGCGTCGGCGCCTTCGATGATTGATGCCACCGTCGAATTGAGAGTCGTCAAGCTGAGCTCGACATCGGTCATGTAAACGAACGAGGCTCCATCGGCATCGACCCGGTACCCCATGCAGCCCTGGGGGTGGTTGAGGTCGAAGGGCGTGATGGTGAACGGGCCGACGTGAATCGGCTGATTCGCAATCGCGTCATCGAATTCGAGGCTGCCTCGCATCGCGGTCAGCGGAACCGGGAAGTTGGGAGGCATCATCTGCTGCTTCAGAACGCTTCGCAGCTGGGCCGCCCCGTTAATTCCAGGACCGTAGAGCTTCAGCTGAGAGGTCGGCACGTAGGCCGGAGCGAAGAAGGGGAAGCCTTGAATGTGATCCCAGTGCAGGTGGCTCCAGAGCATCGTGGCCTTCACCGCCTTGCCGCCTTTGAGCAGCTCGTCGCCCAGTCCGCGCAGCCCCGTACCCGCGTCGAGGATCAACCGTTCGCCATGGCTGGTGACTTCGATGCAGGAAGTGTTTCCTCCGATTCGGGCAACGTGGCTTCCCGAAGTGGCGACACTTCCTCGAACCCCTAAGAAACGGACTTCCATTGCTTGCTCCTGGTGAGGTGACTGCTGCCCACCTCGGTAGAGCAACCCGACGGCCAGTTCCAACCCCCTGCGGTTTCGAGGTGGCAGATGTCGGATGCACCCAGATGGATCGCTTTTTGGTGATCCAGAGCGGCGCGGCAAGAGTTCTGCGCCGGCGGAAACTGGCGACCTTGGCGCGCACTTGCAACGGTCTCACACGTCTGCGCGAGCGTGGTTGCGTGGTGCTGGTATAGGGCGTCGACGCCTCGGCGCGGGATCTCCCCTGAACGCGCTTCTGCGCCGGTATGCCAGCGCACGGGAACAGTCGGAAGGAATGGCCGACGCACGGTTGTGGTAGCCCGCTGAAGAATCGAACAGGCCTTTCAAAGAAAGGGCAGGTCACCAATGGAAGCAGAAGTGAAGCATCCAGTCCCCTGGTCCAGTTACTCAGCAACGACGTCCGCCATCCCACTGCCCTCGCAAACCGTGCCCGACGACGCTTTAGATTCGTTTAGACAGCCAACAGAATGGTGCGACGCGAAAAATCCGCACATTGTTTCTCTGGCTGCGCAGATTAGGGCCGCCCATAAAGACCCCCGTGAGATCGCCGTGGCCTGTTTCTACACGGTCCGCGACCAAATTCTCTACCGAGTGGGAAGGTGGACCGTCTCCGCTTCGCAAACCCTCAACCAACGGGAAGGCTCGTGCACCAGCAAGGCGAATCTGCTGGTCGCATTGCTGCGAGCCTGCGGGTTAAGCGCCGCGTATGGCGTGCTCAAGGTCGATGGCCCCCGCTATATGGGGCCTGCGGCAATCCCCATGTTCCGTCGCTACATCGCTAAGATTTCCACCCATGTGTACGCGGGTGTCTACCTTGGGCGGTGGATTCGAATCGACCCGAGCGACGACAAGGCCTTGTGCGAGAACGCGACTCCGTTCCGCCAACCAAGCCTGGTTGAGTGGGACGGTGTGCGCGACGCCAATCTTGGGCTGCTGCCCGAACATGTGCTGAGTGATTCGTTTCCACTGGCGTCAATAGACCATGTCATTCGCCGCAAGCCGAAGAACGCGACGGGTCTGCGTTTGACCCTGGCCAATGACTTCGTCAGGTTCGTGCGAAACAATCGCAGGCCGGTGGAGAACGAAAGAGAGCTTGAGACCCTTTTTCGCCGCCACTTGCTTCGCCACAAGCCGTGGCTGCTGGTGCTCTACGAGCTCAAGTGTCGGTACGACGAATTGCAGCGCACGCGCCTACCCAATCGTCGAGCACGAAAGCAGATCGACAAACTGTCTTAATATTTCAGCCGTTGCACCGCGCACCACGTTCTCGCCAAGCGTCAACGTCCACATCTGCCGCCGCGATTGCTGATCGATTGCCGCCAAATGCCATGCCCGCGCCACAAGCAGGCTCGGCAGAGGCACCTTCACGATGTTTTGCACCTCGCTAGAATTGCCAACGAGCGCGACACCCGCGGGCACGGTGCCGACGACGACAGACAGATGGTATTTGCTGGTGGTCGTGGTATCGTCCAAGCGACCAATCGTCGACACCACCGCGGGTGAAAGTCCGAGCTCCTCGAACGACTCTCGCAAGGCTGCCGCCTCGCAGGTCAGGTCCTCCGGTTCGATGCGCCCACCGGGAAAGGTCAGCTCGCCAGGGTGGTTCCGAAGTCGCAGCGAACGCCGAGTAAGAATGATCTCGTAGGTGTTGTGCCACGGGTGCAGCGCCAGGAGCACGGCTGCGGGGCGCAGGTCGCCCAGAGGCAAGTGCCGCGCACGATAGGCCCGCAATCGCTCTTCGACTTGGAAACGGTTCAACGAGCCGGCACAATCACAAAAGCCAAGGCAAACGCAAAGAGTCAGCGGTGCTTGAGAATGCGGCGCACCGTTTCCTTGTCCGCCTCGAACGAGAAAGCGTCGTAAAGCGTGAAGAGCTTGTCGCGGTCGACGATTCGCGAGGCCACGAGTTCGACCGCACGAATCTTATCGGCTGAAAACGAGAGCGCTTGCACGAAGCGCTTGAGTTGCTGAACCGTGAACAGTCGCTCTTGAGCGGCCGACTCGATCACTCGCAGCTTGCCCGCCGAGAAACCTTCGGCTGCCACAGCGCGCAGCAAGGTGTCGAATTCTCCCGGAGGCAGCACGCCCATGCCGGGGTCGGCTGGCTGCTCGCGCACATACTCAGGGGGAACTCCCGGAGGACGCCGCCTCACCAGCCGACGCTCGCTGGCCGGCTCCCAGTACCAAGTCTGGTCTCGGCCCGCGTCGCAGCTCCAAAGCAAAACGTTGTCGCCCTTGTTCCCATTTTTGCCGACGACGTCGAGACAGATGTTCTGTTTGCGGTTGTGAAGCATGAAGCGATCACCTTCGACTGGAACCAGCGACCAGCGTTGATCTGCGACTCCCTCGCACTGAAAGACGCCGACGTTGCGGCCAGGAGCACCGTCGTAGCCAGTCACGTCGAGACAGGTCCCGGTTGCGTTGACCAGCTCGCCAGTGTGCGCAAACGACCAAACCTGATCGGGATCACCGTTGCATTCCCAAAGCAGAACGTCGCCGTCACCCGCCGCGTTCCACCCGGCAACGTCGAGGCACATTCCTTTAGCTGCGTTGCGCAGCTGGCCCGGCCCAGACGGGAACCTCATTGGCTGATGCGGGCTGCCTTGTGCGAACGCTGATCCTCCCAACGCAAGAACTGCCCACACCCACATCGCTCGTCTCATTGTGTCCCACCTCCCTCGCCATTGACCGCGCAGCGCCCCAAAAAATTCAGAGCTCACACCCGCAAGCCGCGGCTACTGGACGAAGATCCGACACTGTACGTCGGTGACATACGGTACCAGCGTGGTGGCGCACGCACGCGCGTAGCCCAGGTCGCCCAGCAGCTGTTTTCCCAGCAGCGTGCACTCGTACTCGAGCGCGCCCTTCGCAACACAGCCGCCGTCATACCCAGTGAAGGCTTCCTCGAGCAGCCGAGGCAGGGTGGTGGTGACGATCACCGCGTCGCAGAAGCTTTGCGGAGAAAACGTTTGGGCAGGTTTGCTCGAGAGCTTCGCCAGATCGCAGCCACAGCCGACGCAGGCACCAAGCGTCGGATACACGCCCCGAGTGACGATTGGGTAGAGCACGCACTCGCCGCGACAAACCTTGCCCGTCTGAACGTACCCGGTGATCGCCGCGCACTTGCCGATGCCGCCGCCGTCCCAAGTGCCGCAGATCGTCCCGCTGTCCACCGCACCGCCGCCGTCCTTCGAGCCGCCGTCAACAATTCCCCCGTCGAGAGTTCCTGCGTCGCGCAGGCCGCCATCGGGCAGACGGTTGCAGCGGCTGCCAACGCATTCTTCGACGGGCACGAAGCAATTGCAGCCCGAGAGGGCGAAGCCACACAGCAGCAACAGGAATCGAGGTGTCATCGGGCGGCTCTCCTGACTGCGAGCTTCGAACCAAAACGGACCGAGCAAACCAGTCGAACGCTTCGGGAGTGGCGTATTCGCACATCACAGCGCAAAATAGCAGCTCGAGGCCTTGCAGGTGCGGCGTTCGCCAGTGGCATGCAAGAAAGTCATCGACGTCGCGGAGCGTTGAAGGGCTGCGCGCGGGTCGCCGCCGGTGAGGGCAAGGAGTTGGGCTGAAGGGCTTTGATTGACAGCGCGATCCGCTTTCGAGGCTCGTCCACCTGCATCACCTTGACCTTCACGCGATCGCCGACTTTCACGACTTCGGCGGGATCTTTGACGAAGCGGTTTGCCAGCTCGCTGACATGGATGAGACCGTCTTGATGGACGCCGATGTCGACGAAGGCTCCAAACGCCGCGACGTTGGTGACGATGCCGTTGAGCACCAGCCCAACCTTCACCTGTGACAGCTCAGTAATCAGTGGATCGAACCCGACCTCAGTGAACTCAGCGCGTGGATCGCGGCCCGGCTTCTTCAGCTCGAGCACGATGTCGCGCAGCGTGGGCAGGCCAATTCCTTCGTTCTCGTCTACCCAGAGGGAGACGTCGATTTTCGAAGCGAGGCTTTCATTCCCGACGAGCTCTCCTCGCGAGACGCCGAGCGCCTTGGCCATCTTCGTCACCAGCGGATAGCGTTCAGGATGCACTGCGCTGGCATCGAGCGCCTCGTCGCCGCCTCGGATTCGAAGGAACCCAGCCGCCTGTTCGAACGCCCGCGCTCCCAGACGCGGAACTTCACGAAGGGCGGCTCGGGTTCGAAAAGCGCCGTGGCTGGCGCGGTGGGCGACGATCGCGGTCGCGAGTGCAGGGCCAAGCCCGGCGATGTGGCGCAACAGGGTAGGGGACGCGGTGTTGAGATCCACTCCGACGCGGTTCACCACCGTCTCGACGACCCGATCGAGACAGGCTGCGAGCGCAGGCTGGTCGACGTCGTGTTGGTACTGTCCGACTCCGATGCTCTTCGGGTCGATCTTCACCAACTCTGCGAGCGGATCCTGCAGACGGCGGCCGATCGACACTGCCCCACGCAGCGTGACGTCGACGTCGGGAAGCTCTTCGCGGGCGATCGCAGACGCCGAGTACACCGAGGCTCCCGCTTCACTCACGCTTAAGACACGCAGCTTCCCCGGCAGCATCCCCGAGGACTGAAGTTTGCGTACGAAAGCCTCGCTTTCACGGCCGGCGGTGCCATTGCCAATCGCGATCGCTTCAGGCGGGTGGGCTTTGATCAGCGCGGCGAGCTGAACCCCGGCTTCGGATTCACGGCCGGTGTGCGGGTAGATGGTGAGCTGCGCCATCAGCTCACCTCGCCCGTCGAGCGCGACGACTTTGCATCCTGTACGCAGTCCAGGATCGATCGCCACCACCGGTTTGCCGCCTAAGGGCGCCGACAACAGCAACGCGGTGAGGTTGCGGGCGAACACACGGATCGCCTCGTCGTCGGCACGCTGCTTCAGCGTGCGGCGGTACTCGGCTTCAAGCGAAGGCAGCAACAAGCGATCAATCGCATCCTCGATGGCCAGCGCGACTTCGCGGGCCAGCACCGGCGCAGCTGTGGGGGACACCACCGCCAGGCGCACTTTCGCTGTCACCGCGTCGCGCGGCAGCTCGATCGCCACTTTGAGCAGCGACTCGGCCTCTCCACGTTCGGCGGCGAGGACTCGGTGAGACGGTGCTTGCTCGGCGCGCTCTTTGCGACCGAGGTGGTCGCGGTATTTCTCGAGCTCGGGCGCCTTGGATTTTCCGCGTGCGGCGTCCACCACCAGCTCGCCCTTCGCCGCAAACAGCGTTCGGAGCTCTGCGCGCAGCGCCGCCCGTTCGGCGATCGTCTCGGCCACGATGTCCCGCGCTCCGCTGAACACTGCTTCGGCGTCGGGCAGATCCTTGGTCGGATCGACGTACGGCTGGGCAAGCTGCTCACGCGTCGGCGCCGCGGGTGCCTGGGCAAGCAGAATCTGGGCAAGCGGCTCGAGGCCGCGCTCGCGTGCGACCTGGGCTCGGGTGCGCCGCTTGGGTCGCCACGGCAAGTACAGGTCTTCGAGCTGGGTCAGGCTCGAAGCATGCGCGATTGCTTTCGAGAGCTCGGGGGTAAGGGCGCGTTGTTCGGTGAGGCTTGCGAGGATCGCCTCCCGACGCGCTTCTCGCGTCGCGACGACCGTCGAGTGATCTGCGATGCGCTGAATGGCTTCGTCATCGAGCGCGCCGGTGGCTTCCTTGCGGTAGCGGGCGATGAAAGGAACAGTCGCTCCACCTTCGAGCAGCTCGAGGGTTCGCGCAACTGCGCCAAGGGGCAGCGACAGCTCGCGGGCAAGCAGCGCCGCGTGATTCTCAGGAAGGCCAGACATGGCCCGAACCTAGTACGACAGCCCGGAAGTCCGAGCATGGCTGGGCCGCCGATCCACGCACGGACTTCCGGGCTGTCGTACCAGCGTTGCCGCGGCACGCGTCAGTCGGGAAAAAACATCGGCTCGCGCTGGGCGACGAACGCCTCAATCGCAAGCTTCTCGGTTTCGGGCAGATCAACGAACTGAATGCCGATGCCTGGCAGCATCTGCGGCGACCGCTCGTCGAACACCCGGACCCACCGCACCTCGCCGTTGGCTCTTATCTGCGTCCCGTTGGGGAGGCTGAACTTCACACTGACGCAGGTGCCGACCGGGAGGATTGTCAGCGTCGCGATGAACAGCCCGCCAGCGGCGATGTCGGTCGAAAAGCCGTTGAAGAAGTTGGTGTCACTCGAAAGATCGACTTCGGCGGTCAGGCTCGCTCTGGGTGAGGTTCGCCGTGAGTCAGGCCGTTCGACAGCACGGACGATTGTGGCCGCGATCGCATCAACGTCCTTCACCGGTTGGCTCATGATCGCTGAGGTCTGCAGTGACAATGCCAACCGGAAGAGCGGGAAATCAAAGACGCTAAGCTGGGTCATCTGCTCGCAACCAGGTCACCTTCGACCCTTGGTTCCGACCCAGCCATCGATCGCGCGAATCAGCGCATGCTCATCGCTGCTCTTTCGAAGCCAGCCCGTCGCCCCGCATTCGGTTGCCTTCGCCCGCAGTTCGGGCTCTTCGAGATCCGAATAGAGGATCACCGGGGTCGAGTTGAGGCCATGGGCACGCAATGCGCTGACGACCTGCGTGCCCTGGACAGTCGGCATGTTCACATCGAGCAGAATCAGGTCGACCGGCTTTTTTCGCAGTGTCATCGCGACCATCAGCGGGTTCTCGAGCGTGCGGACTTCATAGCCTGCCGCCTCGAGCGCCAATCGGCCCGCCTCCAGCAGCAGCGGGCTGTCGTCTACGATTAGGATCCGCTTGCGCGCGCGCACCGCCTGCACTTCGCCTCGATGGGCGCGAAGCTCATCGGTGAGCACGGTCGCGATCTGTTTCAGTTCGACGACCTCTTCGGCTGCGTCGATGGCGAGTGCAGCCATCGGCATCCCTGCGACCACGCACGACGCAGCGTCTTGAACGATTGTTCGGGCTCCGACTTTGCGCAACGCGAGCAACCCTTCAGCCCCGTCGGAGCCCATTCCCGTCATGAGCACCCCCACCGCGCGCCCATGAATCGCTCGAGCCATCGAAGTGAACAGCGCATCGACCGAAGGGCAGTGAGGAGACCCGATTGTGTTGGGAACCAGTTTGAAGACCAGGTCGCGATCGATGGTGAGGTGGTGATTGGGCGGCGCGAGGTACGCGGTTCCGGGGGCCGCCCTCATGCCGGTTTCAGCGGTGCAGACCTTCAGACTCGAACGCGACGCCAGGAAGGCGACGAAGCTGTCGAAGAAGTCGGCGGCCATGTGCTGCACCACCGCGATAGGCACCGGGAATACCGCCGGCAACTCGCTCAGGATCTGGACGAGGGCGCGGGGACCTCCAGTCGAAGCGCCAAGTGCAATCAGCAAAGGGGCTTCAGCCGACGGGATGCGGGTCGTGGTCAGCTTGGGAAAGACGCGGTGCGGGCGCGAGAGCCCTGCCTCTGCGAGGTGGCGCATCTTGGTGGCAAAGTTCTGAATCAGCATCTGGTGGCCACCGAAGATCTCGCTCTTGGGCACCAGCTCAATGGCTCCGCGCTGAATCGCTTCAAAGTTCAGATCCTGCCCCGGAGAGGGTGAACGCTCGGAAATCACCACCAACGGCACGGGGCGCTCGGCGATGATCTTCTCGATCGCTCGCAGGCCACCCATTCCGGGCATCGACAGATCCATCGTAATCAGATGGGGCTTGAGCTCTCGTGCGAGCTCGACTGCTTCCTCGCCGGTTCTCGCTTCGCCCACGACCTTGAGGCCGGAATCGGTCTCGAGTGCGCGGCGCAGCGCCTCTCGCGTGAAGTCCGAATCGTCGACCACCAGCACGCTGAAGATCATTGTCCTACGCGCACAAGACCACTTCCGGGCTCCGGGTGGCAGCCCCATCTGAACAACAGTGTGCGGGCCCGACAAACCGCCTTCGGAGTGATTGCGGTAGGGAAGTGCTACAACAATGATGCAGGCGGTGTCGGGTTGTAAAAATTCCCCCTCGACTGGCGAGCCGTATTGTTGGCGAAATGAAGAAAGAAACCCGCCAACTCGAGCTGCCGCTTTCCGCGAAACCGAAGCTGACGCTGATTAAGGGCGATGGAAACCGCGTGCAGGAACCGCTGACCAATCGCGACGCGGTCGCGCGGGTGTTGATCGAGGCGGGGGCCGACATGCTGCTTCGTCGCATCAGTGCCGAGCGCGCTGAGTACATCGAACAGCAGGTGGAAGAAGTGTTGGTGCTTTTCGATCGGGTCGACAAGTATCCCGCCGCGTTCGCCGAGCTAAAGAAAAGGCTCGATGATCTCGAGGCGCTGATGCGCGAGACCCGCGATGGGCGGGTGAGACGGAGGATTTAGCATAAGGTCGACTTCTTTCCCCTCGGCCTGTGTCGATCGAAACCTACGGCGACTATCAACTGCTCAAGAAGCTCGCCACCGGCGGGATGGCGCAGATATTTCTTGCGCGACAGCAGGGGTTGGAAGGGTTCGAGAAGTTCCTGGTGGTGAAGCGAATTCTTCCCCATCTCGCCGAGAACGACGAATTCATCAGGATGTTTCTCGACGAGGCGCGCATCGCCGCGCGGCTCAACCATCCGAACATCGTACAGATATTCAACCTTGGCGCGCAGGACGACAGCTACTTCATCGCGATGGAGTTCATCCATGGCGAGGACGTTCGCAGGGTCTGGAAGCGGGCCGACACGAAGAACAAGCCGATCCCCGTGCCGCTCGTCTCACGCATCATCATGGATGCGTGCAGCGGCCTCGACTACGCGCACAAGAAGGTGGACTCGCAGGGCAAGCCGCTGAACATCGTCCACCGCGACATCTCGCCGCAGAACATCCTCGTCACCTTCGAGGGCGGCGTGAAGGTCGTCGACTTCGGCATCGCGAAGGCCGCCGACCAGGCCACCGTCACG
>JANOHG010001323.1:0-10076 GCA_031406375.1 Archangiaceae bacterium
GGCAATCATACCTACTCGCATCCTTACTTTTTTATGCACTCAACCCGCCGGATTGCCTGGGAGATCCGCCGCGGCCAGCGGTCGCTTGAAAACCATCACCGTCGAGCGGAAGCACATCGAGCGCCACGTTCGCCGACCCGTCACGGTTGGCCCACGCGTAGCCCGCTCGCACCCAGATCGATGCGCCGCTGTTCTCGGCTTTCTTCACCGAGAAAACGGCGTACTTCTTTCCAAACTCCATGCGGTCTTCCTCACTGTTCGAGAAGCCATTCCACTTCGGAACGGTGAGGGACGCAGGAGCAGCGCCTGTGCCAATTGCGCTTCAGAGAGAGCCGCTTTCCCATCAACGCGATTTCGTCCCGTGATCCGGAGCGGCGTGGATGCTCCAATTTCTGCCTGCCTCGAAGTGGGCAGGGCGCACTGTGATTTCAAGGCCTTACGAAAGTAGTAATGGGAAGCACCCTTTTCATAGATTCGGCGACAATTGAGACATCGCACCACCGTCTGCCCGCGTCCTCACCATGACCAAAATCCGATTGCCCTCGTTGAACCCTGCCCTCACGCAAGCGATCACCAGTGCGTCTCAAGTTGTGGTGAAGAAGGCCGCAGCCGTGGAGCACAAGGCGGTTGAAGTCGCTTCAGGGTTTGACAAGCCGCCCTCGGTGAACATCGCTCGCGCAGTGGCGAATCAGATCAGATCGCGGCGCAGGTCCCCAATTCTCTGTCCGATACCGCCACGAAAGCGCTCAAGAGCGAAATCACCAGCCTTCGGTCGCTCGCAGCAGGACAGGGGTCGGGAAAGCTCAACCTCACCCGCGCTTTTCCGCAGCTGGCTCAGCTGTTCACAAAGGCGCCCGCACAGAGTCAGCAGCTGACTCAAGCCGCGAGCACCGCGTTTGATGGTTGGAAGAACCAACTCAGTGAGTTGGCGAACACCAACCAGTCGATGCAGAACTTCCGCGACCTGGGGCTTGCTCTGCTGAACAGCTCGCTCGGTTCAAATCCTCTCGTTCAACAGCTGTCTGTGGGGTTGTTGGCGGTGAGCAACGAGTGGGCGAAGAGTCTTCCTAAGCTGGTGAATGACCTCGACCCTTCTGGCTACCTGTCGCAGCTTCAGCAGGCATTTTCGCCGCAGGGTCTCGCGCAGCAGCTCACTTCGAAGTTTGCTGATGATCCAATGCAGTTCATTCGTGGACTGGGCGCCAAAGCCTCAGACCTCACCTCGCTGGCTCGGCTTCCTGAGTTCGTCAACGGGTCGACGCTTCGAGACCTTGCCAACCAAGGCGTCGATCTGGGTCAACTGGCCACCAAATTCAACCCGTCGGAAATCAGCGCGACGGTGCAGTCGCTGGCGCGGCAGGGGCTCAACGGCGCGCAGATTGGTGACACCTTCAAAGGTCTCGCCAACGGCAAGACGTTGGAGAACGCCGTTGGCAGCCTGAAGGACCTGCCGAAGAACATCGACGCCTCCAAGCTGGTCGACACGGTTCGCTCTCAACTGCCCGACAACATCACCCTCGCACAGGGAAGTGTGAAAATCGGTGGCGCCCTGTTCGAGGCAGGAGGCTCGGTTGGCAAGCCGGGCGGACCCTTCTACGCCGAAGGGCACATCGCAATCGGCGAAGCGTCTCTGGCTCTCTCGGGCGAGGTGAAAGCCAGTCTGAAGGACCTCACCCTGTCGGCGCACGGAAAGGTTCAGGCCGAAATCAATCTGATTCGCGCAGAAGGGCAGGTCAGCACCGAGTTCGGAGTTGGCAGCATCCACGCGCGCGGAAATGCGCAGGTCGGCGCCACCGCGCTGGGCGAAGGTTCGGTCAAGTTAGACCCCTTGAAGGGCGACCTAGCGGGTCAAGTCAATGGAGAAGCTTTCGCGGGTGCGCGAGCGGGCGGCGTCATCAAGCCCACGCTCGGGCCGGTGGGTGCCACCGGGGGAGTTCAGGTACAGGCTGGCATTGGAGTGAACTTCAAAGCCGAGGCGGGCTTCAAAGACGGCAAGTTCAGCTACCAGCTGGATTTCGGCGCCGCGCTGGGCATCGGAATCCGGTACCAGCTGGGCTTCAGCGTGGACTTCAAGAAGATCGCGTCGGCCATCAAGGACGTCGTCGCCGGAATCGCCAAGGGCCTTGGAGCGCTTGCGAGCAAGCTCGCGGGTGGAATCGGCGCGGTAGGAAGCGCCATCAAGAACGGCGTTCGGTCTGCGGTCAGCTGGGTTGGCAAGGGCCTGCAGAGCGTTGGGAAAGGCGTCGCCAACTTCGCGAAGAACACCTTCAACTTCATGGGTGGTGCGGCCAAGTCGGTTGGAAAAGCAGCCGAGTCAGCCGCGAAAGCCGTCGGTGGCGCAGTTGCCGATGCCGGCAAAGCGGTGGGTGGCGCGGCGAAGAGCGTCGGAAATGCGGTCGGAAAGGTCTTCAGCTGGTAGGTCTTCGGCAGTAGGAGATCTGGATGGACCCACTTCGAGAGTTGCTTGCAACTGGAAAAGTTGTCGAGGCCCGTACTCAAGCCACCGCTCGGGTGACGGGGAACTCGAACGACGCGTTCGCACTGGTTGCGTTGGCGAAGCTCGCGCTGGCGGACTTCGACGTTGACACCTGCGTCGGTTTTCTTGAGCGCGCCGAAGCGCTCGGAATCAGCGGCGACACGCTCGTCATTCGAGGGGGTCTGGCAATCGGCGCGGCCGACGTCGCAGCTGCAAAGGCTGCGTTCAAGAAGGCAACTGAGGTGCAACCGGATTTGGCCGAGGCGTACTTGGGGTTGGGCCTGTCGGTGGGAAACGAGGGGGAATATTCGCTCGCACTGGAGGCGTTTAAAGCGGCAGTTGCTCTCGACCCTGCTGCGGGTCCATTTCATTACCATTTGGGTCAGTGCTACCTCGAACTGGAAGACATTCAGCGGGCGGCTCAGCACCTGGGCCGGTCGCTTGAGCTCGACCCACTCAATCCAAATGCTTACGTGTCGTTGTGCCGGTGTTTGACGATTACCGGCAACCACGAAACCGCACGCACACTCATCAAAGAGGGGTTGGCGTTGCTTCCAAACAACCCCCAGATGCTCGGCGAGTTGACCAACATTTCGATGGTTGGAGGGGATCCAGCCGGTGGTTTCGAAGCAGCCCACAAGCTTGCGCTTGCTCAGCCGGACAATGTGTTGGTTCAAAACAACTTCGCGTTGCTGTTGCTCGTGCAGCGTCGGTTCGCCGAAGTGCTCGCGGTGTGCAGGGCGATGGAAGCAAAGGGCTACGTCAGCTGCGGGCTCAAGAGCAGCGAGGCGAGTGCGCTCGAGTGCTTGACGCCTCCTGACTACGTTGGAGCCGCGAAGGCTTGGGAAGAAGCGATGAAGCTCGACCCGGAAGACTGGGCTTGTGCCAACAACTTCGGGCTGCTGTTGCTATCGAGACCTGACGGCGACCCCACCGCCAATGTCGCGCGCGCAGTGTCGGTGCTTGAGGAAGCGACCCGGCGTGAACCAGGTCAGATTGAGCCGTTGCTTAACCTTGCGATTGCCTATGCGCGCAACGAGCAAAAGCAAAAAGGCAAAGACCTTGCCGAGCTCATCGTCAACTACAACCTGCCTGCGCAGAGTCCACTGCGAGACCAAGCCCAGCGATTGGTCAAAGCGCTCACCTAGAACGACGGGCCCTGTTGGCGATTCGGAAGGGAGGAAGCATCCTTGAGGTGGCACGGGCCCTCGGGGCGTCCCCTCGCTGGGTCTAAGAAGTGGAAGGCGAGGTGGCTTCTTTCTCCGCGTGTCGAAAGCCTCCGCGATGCGGACCGACCGGGCCGGCCTGCGGTCATTTCCGTGGCAACGAAGTGCGAGTTGGTGAAGTTGC
This sequence comes from Archangiaceae bacterium, assembly GCA_031406375.1. GTDB lineage: Bacteria > Myxococcota > Myxococcia > Myxococcales > Myxococcaceae > JAGSPQ01. The sequence goes on from JANOHG010001323.1 coordinate 3,827, forward strand.
CTGTGAACGCCGAACCAAGTTGGCTTTCACGACGGTGTGGACGCAACAGTGCTGGCGGACACGCTGCATCGTCAGAGTGGTAAGCGCATCAGTCGATGCTCGACGAATTTCATCAGCCACTCGTGGTTGATGGTGTCGAACGGTTCTCGCATGCAGCACCGAGTTCGCGTTCTCGCTCGGTGCCGTGTTGCCGATCGCTTCAGGGTGTAACCGCCAATGATGCGGACATGACTAAGTGCTCATGCAGCGGACAATCTCCACTGCTACGTACAGTCGCGAATCTGACAGCCGCGAATCTGAACTTGCACCAAGTGAGTTCTCGCAGTACGGACTCAGTCGAAGCGCAGGGCTCGTACTCGCTGTTTCCTCCCCATACAATGCGTCGTACGGCTGGGCACGAGCGCGCGGGCCCCACGGTGGCCGGTGTATGCCCGGTGCAACCAGTCTGAACGACCAAGGACAAGCTCCCCCAATGGATCGTATGTCGCTGTCTGCCCGTCGCACCGCAACACCTCTGACCTCCCCCTTCGCGCTGCTCCTGCTGTGGCTGCTGGTCACCCCGTTTGCAGCCAGCGTGGCCCACGCCGACGACTCGCAGGTTCCGATGCCACCGGCCAACGGTTGGCCCAGCTTTCCAAGGCCCGTGGTGCGCGCCGAAATCCCGAGCACCTGCGGCACCGCACTCCACAACTTGTGGTGCCACCAGGACGCCAAGCTCGAGCGGGCTCTTGAGCAGGAATTCTGGCGCATGGTGGGCAACCTCAGCTCCACCAGCGATCCCGCTGTCGCAGGGCTCAAGGATTGGATCGCCCGGGTCTCGAACTACATCGGATATACGAGCCGCTACACGGGACTGCCCACCCCTCAGTACTGGTACGGTGGTGTTGCGGGGGGGCCGCTGAAGAACCGCGCGCGCTTGACCATGTTGGTCGGCGCGGCTCACACGGCGCTGTTTCGCGCTTACGATCTCGAGGTGCTGATCGATGCGGTGCAGCGCAAGGAAGTCGTCCGTCTAATCAACAACGCCTCCGAGCTGCCTGCGCTCTACCACTTGCTCGAAGCCATCAAGTTCGCCGACGAGGCTGCCTACCTCATGCCGCAACACCAGAACACGTTGGCGTTTGCCTACGGCATCGCGGCGTTCGTGCAGTGGGCCCTGCCCATCGAGGGCATACCTCGGCAAGCTCGTCTTGAACGTTCGCGGAGGCATCGGACTTCGGCACTCCTATCCGCTTGGCTTTCGCGGCGGCAAGGCGACGCTGCTGAAGCTGATGGATCCCACAGCTCCGTGTAACAGCGAAGATTCCTGTCGTCAGCTGGGTGGCACCGAAGGACTATTTGCGGGGGCGTCGACCCTCGAGCTCCTGGCTCCTAACGCTATCCCGACGAGCGAATGGTCAGGGCTCGAGCACTACGGCTCGCTCGTCGAGGCAGGCATCGACCTGCTCTATGATCCGATGGCAGGCGACTGCGGCACCTACGCTTGCAGCATCACCACTTCCATCGCGCCATTCAAGAAGCTCGGTGGACTCATCCTGATCTCCACGGCCTACGTGCGATCGGGTGACGCGGCTCAGATGCGAGCCCTCTTCGAGCAGGTCCGCGAGCTTGCCACCCAGCAACGGTGGCCTTTCTTGGAGCGCTTCGAGGACATGGTCGCGCGTGTCGAAGGGACCGGTCCATTCGCGGGTAAGGGCCTGCTTTCCCAGTGGCGAGACAACAACAAGCGCCTTGGCTTGATCCAGCTGCCACTGTCGCCCTCGACGGGCGTTTCCTCGTGCTCGACCTGTCACTTCGCGGGAGAAATGCGGAACCCGAAGATCTACGAGCGCTGAGCCCCATCCGCGCCCAGGGAGAGCGACCTGCTGCCGTCAGGACGAAAGACAGCAATCTGCGAGCCCAGTTTTTGCGCATCAAATCCCGATGCGGAGCGAAGAAGGCGATCCTCGCTGTGTTGTAGCCCCCTGAAGAACCGGACAGCCTTTCGAAGATAAGGCTGGTCAACCATGGAAGCAGAAGTGAAGGCAGTCGAGACCGAGCCGCTGGTGAGGGAACGCGAGCATCACTGGGGAGTGGCCTCACCGACCTTGATAATCGGAATCGTGCTCGACTCGATCAACGTGACGCGGCTGTCTGGCAACGCACGCATCACCGCGAGCGCTGAAAGGTAGCCGGCGGTGCCGCCGCCACGACCGCGATGTTCAGAGGAGCCATCGGTTCACCAGCCGTTTTGGATCCCACCGTTGCTTGAGGGCGAGCAGCGGCGCGAGCGCGTCTCCAAACTGATGGTCGAGGAACCTGAGGTGGGGAATTTCAATCGACATCAAATAGACCTTCGCCCCTGCGTCGAGCGCGCTTTGGCCAATCTTCACCAACGAAGGCAGACATGCCGACGCAACCGAAGAGGTCATTCTGGGGCGGATGGCGATCATCAGCCCTTCGTCGACTTTGGGCAACGGCGCGAGGGGCAGGCGAGAATCTGCCTTCACCACCATCAGCGACGAATCATGCTGCAGATGTGGAAGCAGACCGTACGTCCTCACTTGAGCAATCACCCGGCTCAGCGCTTGCGTCGCGGATCCAAACGGGAACACCAGCTCGAGTGATGGCGATGCGTGCCGCCAATCTTCATCATGCGCGCGCCGAAGAACCGGCAGGCAGTCGACCTCCTCAGCCTCGCTTTGCGCGTTGGGATGAATCCCTTCAGTCGAAACGGGAGCCGCCGAAAAGTTCCCGGCGATTGCCCATACCGAGCCTGATTCCCACCGCAGCCGTGCGCGAAAGTAGTCGAAATGGCCGCTCTGACTCAGAGTGTACGCGTCGGCGAGAAACGCCTCGAAGCGACGCCATTCGAGCAGGCGGGCGTTGAGCGAATAGGACCTGCGAACGGTACGCATCGTTGCTGAAGCGATGACTCCCAGTTGGCCTCGCCCACACAGACTGAAGTCGAAGAGGGGATCTCCAGGCCCCACCTGATGCAGCGCACCGTCGAGCGTGGCCACAGACAGCTCGAGCACCTGACTGGCCTGCAGCCCGTCGCGATGCGACGAGTCGCCGAAGCCTCCCACTGCGAGCGTGCCTCCAACGGTGGTACGCGGGTTGTCGGTGAGAACGGGGGGCCGGGTGCCGAAGGGCGCCAGAGCGTCGACAATCGACAGCCAAAGCGCCCCTCCTTCTGCGACGACGGTGTCCACCCGTGGCTCAATCTTCGAGAGCGCGCGAAGGTCAAGCTGCACTCCGTTGGCAATGAGAGACTGGCCTCCCGAGCTGTGCGACGAGCCGCGCAGCTTGAGTGGAACCTCGTGCACGGCGCAGGCAACAAGGGTTGCGCGCAGCTCGTCCACGGTCCTCGGCGAGAGCACCAACAGGGGCACCTGCTCAACCATTCGGCCGTAGTCGACACAGGGGCTTTGGGCGAAGTCGTATTTGTCGATTAGACAGGGAGCCGAAGGTGCGACCAGGCCAGGGTATTCAGCAGGGGTGAGCGCGGGCACGGCCACCCTTCTCGCCCATTCGTACAGCCCTTGAATTCCCGCCACCTGGGCACTGTACGTCTGTGACGTTGATTGTTTTTCGAAAACCCGGCGGGGCCCCAGACCATCGGTTGGGGGCGTCTTGACCCTCGTCCGTCTTCCCCGTACAAGCGCCGCGCCTTCGGGTGCCAACACGGCACGCAAGAGGGAAGCTGGTGGAATTCCAGCGCGGTCCCGCCACTGTGACCGGGCAGCCCCGCAGAAACGCGAGGCACGAGCCGCTTCAAAGTCGTCGCCACTTCGCTGTTTTTCCGGCGGGGGAAGGTGGAAGCGGTCTGAGGGCCCGGAAGCCAGGAAACCTGCCCGTGGGAGCAGTCGGTTTGCCTTCTCTTTCCGAGCGAGAGAGCAGAGGGCCTTATGGGAAGACTCCTCTTCGTCCTCGGCCTGCTGTGCGCTGCGCCCGCGTCCGCTCAGGACGTCGCGGTGCCGTTGCCGCCCGTCGACGTGCCGGTTCCCGACGCCGACTCTGTTCCGCACTCGGTCACGCGCACTTCACCCAGCGGTCTTGTCACGCTGATCGACACCGCGACGCATCGAGGTGAAGCCAAGGACACCGCCGAGTTGCTGGCTCCTGTTCCTGGGGCTGTCTTGTCCGACGCGGGCGGCGTCGGCCAGCGCAAGAGCTTGTCACTGCGCGGCGCAGGCTCAACTGGGGTGATGGTGCTGCTCGACGGAATTCCTCTCACCAGCCCGGGGACGAGCGTGGACTTGTCGCGCGTTCCAGCGGCAATCGTCGAGCGCCTCGAGGTGTTGCGGGGTGCGGCCAGCGCGCGCTTTGGCCCGGGCGCGCTCGGCGGAGTGGTGAACCTCGTTACCCGTCGCCCGACTCACGGCGTCAACCTCACCGCCGACGCGACGTGGGGAAACTTTGGCACCGTGCTCGGCTCGGCTTCGGCGTCAGGGTCGTTGTGGGGAGGCGAGGGCCTGGTGCTTCTGCATGGTGCTCGCAGCAGCGGAGATTTCGACTTTCTATACGACGAGCAACCCGCCTTCGAAGGAAACGCGCTCACCCCTTCGATGCGAGCCAATAACCAGGCGACCTCGGGCGGCGCGCTGATGCGCTACCATTCCGAGTTGTCTTCGCGTTGGTCGCTGGACGTGCTGGCCGAGGGCGGAGCAGATACCCGGCGACTCGCGGGTACGGCCCAGAATCCGACCGCCGATGCGTCGCAAGACGCCGCGCACGGACTGCTGGGGGCTCGGTTGGCGCGCCAGTTCGACAATGGAGGGGAAATCAGCGCGCTCGGGTGGGGGAGGCTCGAAGACTCGACCTTGATTGGGAGCCCGTTCGGAACTTGGCCCTGGCACCAGACAGAGGGAGCAGCAGGCGTCGACCTCTCCTACAGCCAGCTCGTCTTCACCCGCCACGGAATCTCGGCGTCCGCCAACGTGAGCACCGACTGGCTTCGGGCCTCGAAAGGCGCCACGCCATCGTGGGTGCGGGCGGGCGCGATGATGAGCGACGAAATCTTCTTTCTCGATGGCGCGCTGGCGATCAACGCAGCGGTGCGAATCGACCAGTCGGGCCCCTTCACTGGAATTTCGCCACGCGCAGGCGCCTTGGCGCTGCTGCCTTGGGGGTTCGAGCTGCGGCTCAACGCGGGCCAGGCGCATCGACCGCCGACGTTCCTCGAGCTGTACGTGATGCAGGGACATTTGGCTCCCAACCCCAATCTTCGGCCCGAGCGCGGCATTTTCGCGGACGCGTCGGTCGCCTTTCGCCAGCCACGCGCGTTCGCGCAGCTGGGCGGCTTTGTCGCGCTCTACGAGGACCTCATCAGCTACGAGTACTACCCGCCCCAACTGGCCCGCCCGTACAACTTCCAAGCGGCGCGGGTGATGGGCCTCGAGCTCGAAGGCACGTTCGAGCCCACCGCGTGGTTGTCGGCCGCCGCGAGCTACACCCTGCTATCGACGCAGAACCTCAAAGATGACCCGCGGTACTACCTGAAGTCGCTGCCGTACCGCCCTCTGCATAAGCTGCACGCGCGCGCGTCACTTGGCCCCCGATGGCTTCGGGCGCGGGGCGAAGTGCTGTGGCAATCAAAGCAGTTCACCAACCGCACCGAGACAGTGGCGCTGACTTCGCGTGCCTTCGTGAACGTCGGCCTCGTGGTCCAGCCCGTTTCATCCTCTGCCACCGTCGCGCTCTCGTTCGAGCTCAAGAACGCGCTCGACGTCGCAAGCCAAGACCTCGACGGCTACCCGCTGCCGTCGCGCGGGGCCTACCTGACGGTGAGCTTCGCCTGGGACGCAAGCTCACCGACGCTTCCAGTCATTGCTTCGCTCAGCGCTTCACCCTAGGAGCCTCACCCGTGAAATCACTTCCTGTCCTGATGCTCGCGTTGTCTGCAATCGTCCTTCTGCCAGGCTGCCCGGACACAGGAATCATCTGCTCGGCAGGCACGACTCGATGCGGTCAAGGCTGCGTCGACAGCGCCGCCGACGCGAAGAATTGCGGCGCCTGCGGCAGTGCTTGCCGCAGCGGCCAGGTGTGCGTTGCCGGTGGATGTGTGTGCAACGCTGGCTCCGTTCCCTGCGACGGCGAGTGCGTGGTGCTCGCGAACGACCCGAAGAATTGCGGCGCCTGCGGCAAGACGAGCATGGCGGCACGTTGCGCGGCTGGGGAAGTGTGCGAGGCATCGGCCTGCAGGCCGAGCTGCTCGTTGGCCATCTCGTCGCTGAATTGCGAAGGCGCGTGCGTGCAGAGCCTCACC
>JANOHG010000881.1:0-14523 GCA_031406375.1 Archangiaceae bacterium
CTGCAGCAACGGGCCAAGGTCAAGTTCGAGCTCTTGGCGGTGAATCTGGATCAGGGGCACCCCGGTTACCCAGGGCACCTGCTCGAGGGTTGGCTGAAAGACAACGCCCACCCCTACAGGATGCTCGCGCAGGACACGTATTCGATCGTTCTCGACAAACTGCAGCCCGGGCAGACGCAGTGTTCGCTGTGCAGCCGGTTGCGTCGGGGGATTCTGTACAACGCTGCCGTCGACATGGGCTGCAACAAGATTGCGCTTGGCCATCACCGTGACGATCTGGTCCACACGCTTTTGTTGAATCTCTTCTTCGCGGGGACGATGGGTGCGATGCCACCCAAGCTGCACAGCAATGACGGGCGCAACACAGTGATTCGTCCGATGGCGTATGTGCCGGAAGCGGACATCGCGCGCTTCGCCGAGTTGATGCAGTTTCCGATCATCCCCTGTGATTTGTGCGGCTCGCAGGAGAACCTGCAGCGCAAGCGGGTCAAGCGTTTGGTCGACGAGCTGAGCAAAGACATTCCGCACGTGCGCAATTCGATTCTGTCTGCGATGGGTAACCTTCACACGACCCACTTGCTCGACCCCCGCTTCCCCAACACTTCCCCAAAATCAGAGGCCACCGATGCAGCGTGAAATGGCAGCCAGCGCCCGCCTTGAGCGAAATGCCGCTTTGATGGACGCGATGATTCTCGGCGCCACTGCCGATGGTCACGTCTCGAAGCTCGAGAAGGATGCGCTGCTGCGGCGCGTTGGCGAACGGCCAGAGTTCGAGGGTACGAAGATTGAAGAGCTCAAGGACCTGATTGAAAGCAGCGTCTTTCGGCTGTCGAAGACGCAGAAGCTCGAGGACGTGCTCGCGTCGCTGCGTGCGCGATTGCCAGACCACAAGAACCGCTTGCTCGCGTTCGGGTTGGCGACTGCAGTCGCGCTCGCGGATCAACGGGCGACCAAACAAGAGATGGGGCTGCTGAAGACGCTGCAGGCCGCACTGGGAATCAGCGAAGACGAAGTGACGCGGATCATCGAGGTGGTCGAGGCCGGAGCGTCGTTGAGCGAAGCGCTGGGCGAGCCGCCTGAGAGTCTGTTTGCCGAGGTGATGGTGTTGGCCTCGGTCGCTGACGGCGTGCTCGAGGCACCCGAAGCAGACGCGGTCGTCGAGTTGCTCGCTGGAGATCCAATCTTCGCGCAGGTGAACGCGGTCGAAGCGCGCCGCATCGTGCGCGACTCGCTGCTGCACCTCAAAGAGCAGGGGTTGCCCGCGCGGCTCGCGGTCTTGGCGCGTGGGCTCACCACCCACAAGCAGCGGATTAAGGCGTTCACGCTCGCTGCGCGCGTCGTCGATGCCTCAGGTCATGAGCCGAGCAAGCGGACCTCGAAGATGCTGGGCCTGCTTCAAGCCACTTTTGGGCTCGCGGATGATGAAGTCGCCAAGGCGCACACGGAAAGCTGATGTCTCTCACCTCGCAATCGTCTGCGAAGCGCTCGGTGCGGTTGGTGTTGCCGCCTTCCCTTGGCCAGGGCGTCGCAGGTGAGCGCGGCCGAAGGCTCGAGGTTTTCCTTGGCGACGCGCTGAAGCGAACGACCCGGGTGGTGGTCGCCGCAAGCTACGAGGCGTTGGCCAAAGCTCTGCTGTCCGGGAAATGCGAAGCGGCGTGGGCTCCGCCGTTCGTCTGTGCGCGGATCGAAGCGATGGGGGTACGGGTGTTGGTGCGCGGGGTTCGCAAGGGCGCTTCGAGTTATCGCGCGGCGTTGTTGTGCCGAGCATCCGAGCCACTGACGATCGACTCGCTGCAGGGCGTGAAGGCCTCGTGGTGCGATCCCGATTCGGTGGGCGGGTACCTGCTGCCGATGGCGTTGCTTCGCAACAAAGGCCTCGACCCGAACCAGCTCTTCGCGGCACAGGCGTTTTCAGGAAGCTACCAGGCGTCGTTGGACGCGTTGATCAAAGGCGACGCAGACCTCACCAGCATCTTTGCCGCGAGTGGAAACGTCCCCGCCGCGCCAGAAGACGAGCTGCTTGCCGGGCGCCAGCACCTCGTCAAGGTGGTGGCGTATACCGAAGAGTCGCCGAACGACGGGGTGGCGGTGGCGATGAGCAGCTCGGTCGAGCTGACGATGGATCTCGAACGGGTACTGTTGCAGCTGCACGACACGTCCGAGGGCACGGCGATTCTCAAAGAGACGTTCAACGCAGATCGGTTCGAGGCCGCTCCGAGAATGGGATATCGCGTGCTCTACCGGGTTGCATTGGCGAGCCTGTGACGGTGTTGGTTCGCTTGCGAGGCGCACCGTCCCCTACACAGTTTGCCAAACTCTGCTCGCCGCATGCTCGGTGCGGTAGGGTCGGCAGTTCTTCAGCCGCTATTCACCGTGCGAGGTTGCGATGATGCGTACATTGGCAGCTCTTGTTTTTCTGGCCTGTGGGGCCGCGTCGGCTCAAGCGGTTGACGTGTTCTCGGGGCTGACGTCGACAATCTACGTCCCAAACGGCATGAACGGGGTCAATCAGCCGACCGACATCCGGTGGTTGCCAGACGGTCGGATGCTGATCATCACCAAAGGCGGCACGTTCTATGTTCGGCAGGCCAGCGGCACGTTGACCAATGGAGGGACGTTTGCTGTCGACACCGCGAGCGAGAAGGGGCTGCTTGGTCTTGAGGTCGATCCGAACTTCACCACCACGCGCCGGTTGTTTTTCTATTACTCAGCCGCGAATCCCGCCGGAAGTGACCTTGATCGACACCGCGTCGTTTCGCGCACCCTGATGCAAGACGACCAGCTTTCCGCGGCCGAAGTCATTCTCGTTCGCGGCCTGCGCGGGCCTGCCAATCACGATGGAGGCGCACTCGCGATCGGGCCAGACGGCAAGTTGTACATTGGTGTCGGTGACACCGGCTGTAACGCGACCTGCTGTCCAGCGACCAACCGATTCCCAACGTGCCTTACCAACGGCAACGGAAAGATTCTTCGCGTGAATCTCGATGGCACCATTCCCAGCGACAATCCTCTCGTCCTCGCAGATGGCGGCGCGGCCAGTGTCACCGCATGTGGCAATTCGTGTACCGCCGCTGTCTCAGCAGCGGTGACCGGACCTGCGCGGACCGACATTTGGGCATGGGGCTTTCGAAATCCTTGGCGGATCTCCTTCGACAAGGTGAACGGCAATCTGTGGGTCGGTGACGTTGGAGAGTCTGCCGAGGAAGAAATCGACGTTGTCACCAAGGGCCAGCACTATGGCTATCCGTGGTTCGAAGGTTTCCGCGGTGGCAGTGGCTACGACGCTGGGCAGTGCGAGACCTTCACGCCAGGAAGCGGCAACTGTGCTCGCCCGGTGCATTCGTGCCCGCAGATGTCGGAAGGCTTGGGCGCGTGTCAGCTCTTTGATGGTGGAACGATGACGGGAGTTAGCTGCAATTGCCAGTCGATGACGGGCGGCGAGATCAACGATCACTGCAGCTGGCCGACTCAAGTACGCGGAAACTATTTCTTCGCCGACTACGACTCGAACGGACTCTTCATGCTGCGGCTCGGGGCGGGACGACTTCCAACGTCGTTGTCGAAGGTGAGGGTCGCAACTGGCTTGCAGGGACCCGTCACGCTGCGGGTGGGCCCGGACGGTGCGCTGTACGTCGTCAATATCAACGTTTCGAACGTGATTCGTTTAGCTCCCACCGCTCCGATTGCGTGTGATGGCGGGCAAGGCGGCGGTGGCGCAGGAGGCGGCGGTGGCGCGGGAGTCGGCGGTGGCGCGGGAGGCGGCGGTGGCACGGGAGTCGGCGGTGGCGCGGGAGTCGGCGGTGGCGCCGGAGTCGGCGGTGGCGCGGGAGTCGGCGGTGGCGCAACCGGCACTGCGGGAGGTTCAGGCGGCGGATCATCAGCTACCGGCGGTGGTGCAGGGACAGCGGGCGGCGCAGGAGGCGGCTCCGGCGGCGGCAAGGGTCCGTGTGGATGTCAGTCGAGCTCGGGCGCGCTTTGGATGTTCGCGGCGGCGTTCGCGCTGCTCGGTATGATCCCGCGACGGCGCCGCGCGTGAAGCAGTTGCTGGTGCTGGTGCTGGTGGGAGGAACGGCGTTGGCGCAGCCGTTTCCTCCTGAAAAGGGAGACGGACCAGAGTGGGATGCCGGCAGTCCGATGCAGAGCGCGTTCCTGCGCTGCCGCAATTGCCATGACAAAGACAGCGTCCCCGAAGAGCCAATCTACATGCCGTTCGACGGGTGGGTCAGCTCGATGATGGGCAACTCGCAGCGCGATCCGCTGTTCCACGCCGCAGTCGCGGTCGCGAATCAAGACGTGCCAGGAATTGGCCAGTGGTGCTTGCGGTGTCATTCACCCCAGGCCTACGTCCGAGGGCACGTGCTGCCTGCTGACGGTGGCGGCCTCGACGACCTCGATCGCGAAGGCGTCACTTGCGACGTGTGCCATCGGTCGATCGTCCCTGCAAACCAGCCGGCAGCGCCGTTCGTAGGCAACGCCCAGCTGTACTTCGAAACCACGCTGAAGAAGCTCGGACCGTACGAGAACGTCTACAGCCCTGCGCACGAGGGCGAGAAGAGCGACTTCACCGGCAGCTCAGAGCTGTGCGGGCAGTGTCATTCGGTGCACAACCCCGTGGGCCCTTGGCGTTCACCCGACGGCGGAATAGTCGGGCCGCGCTTCCCTCTCGACACGACCTACGAGGAATGGAAGCAGTCGTCATTCGCGAAAGCGCCGCGCGACGCTGGCTTTGCGTCGTGCATCGATTGTCATATGCCGCGCTTCACCGGCCCCGATGGTGGCACGGAATACAAGGTCGGCAAGGGGCTCCAACCCGCGCGCAGCTCGCCGCGTCAACATGTCCTCGCCGGCGGAAACGTCTGGGGGCTCGAGGCGGTGCAGATGGCGAACCCAGAGCTCGCCGTCGCGTTCGCGGCTCAATTCGCGCTGACGAAGAAGTTCACCCTTCAGAATCTGCACAGCGCCGCCGCCCTCACTCTCGCGGTTCCTGTCGTCGCCCAGGCCGGCAGCAGTGCAAGCGTCACCGTGCGCGTTACCAATCGAACAGGTCATAAACTGCCAACCGGATATGCCGACGGGCGCCGCGTCGTGCTTCAACTGCTCGTCGACGGCCAGGTCGTCACCGGCGGTTTCGATGCAGGCGCGCTGCTCAATGACAACCAACTAAGGGTCTACGAAGCGCAGCACGGTCGCGCGGCGATCGGAGTCTCTGAGCACCTCGCGCTGCACGACGCGGTAATCAAAGACTCTCGAATTCCTCCCGCTGGAATGCTCGCCACGCTCGCGACCCGCCCCGTGGGGGTCTCATGGTTCACCCAAAGCGACGGTGGGCTTCGTGACTACGATGAGGCGACCTTCACCATTCCTTTGGCCAGTGCGCTGACACACGGCGCAAAGGTGAAAGTCATTGCGCGTCTTCTCTACCAATCCACAACACCTGAATACATACAGTTCCTCGCGACAGAGAATCGAACCGACGACGCTGGCCGGCGATTGCTCGAGATCTACAACGCGACGGGAAAAGGGGCGCCGATTCAGATGGTGGAAGCTGAAGGCGAGCTGACCATCTCTCGTCTGGCAGGCACGGCGGGGGGCGCCGGCGGTGCCGGAGGGGGTGGGAGCAATGAGCTGGTGGGAAGGTGCCACTGCGCGAGTGGCCCTGGAATTTTTGGCCTCGCTGCGTTCTGCCTGTTCGCGGCGCTGAAAGTGAGAAGGTCAGCCCGTCGTTGATCAAGCGGATCTTCAAATCCTGGGTGACCTTGAGTCTGGGCGCCGGAGCGATCGCGACGGTGTTCGACCTCGCGCTCGGAACGACGCTGCTGCATTTCGGAACGCCGACCCGCGTTGCCGCGATGATGGGCACCACCTTCGGCTCGACGATTGCCTTCTTCCTCAACCGGTACGTCGCCTTTCGCGAGAAGAAGCCCGACGTCGCGCGGGCGGCGCTGCGCTTCATCGGCGCGACCTTCATCAGCATCGTGATTCACGGGCAACTGGTGGTCCTGCTGCGAGACGATGTGGGCGTACCTTTCGTTCCTGCAAAGTTGATCGCCGACGTCTGCGTCTTCAGCTTCATCCAGCTGTTGGTCCTGCGGTATTTCGTGTTTCCCAAGCCGAAGGCCCTGCCTACTTCTGATTCCTCGGCATGAGCACCAGTGCCAACTGCCGAGCCTGACTCTCACTTGCACAACGGTATTCCTGAAGTTTTCCAGCCTCAGTTTGAAGACGAAGCACCCACACCGCATCTTCCTTCGTCACCACTGGCTTGAGTTCACGTTCACCCATAGAGACGTGAAGCCAACGCACGGGCCGTGCCCGCGGCTGCGGGTCGCCTTCTGCGGCTTTGGGCGGGCGAAAGCGTGCGCACCGCATCAGTTTCATAGCGATTGTTTGCGCGTGTCAGCCTCGCCACTCCCACGCTGACCGGTAGCCACCCACAGCTTGCGCGTACTCGACCCATGCTGCGAAGTACGGATGTGCGCTGATGGTGGCTGAGTCGGCGACGACGAACAGATGTCGCCGCGCGCGGGTAATCGCGACGTTGATCCGCCGCAAATCGGTGAGGAAGCCCAGCGATTGGTCTAGGTTGCTGCGAACCAGGCTGACCAACACCACATCTTTCTCTCGACCTTGAAATGCATCGATGGTGTCGACCTCGAGCTGGTCGATGTCCGCCAGTTGCTCGCGAATGAGCGCAGCCTGAGCGCGATACGGCGAGATGACCGCCAGCTCGCAAGGCTGCAGACCCGCCGCGAGCAACGCGCGCGCGCGAGCGACGATCAGCTCTGCTTCCCCTTCATTGCGCAAAGACTCAGTGCCGGGTGCCTTCGACTCGTCGAAGCCCTTGCCCGCGGTGTCGAGAAACAACAGCGGGGGTGCCTCGAGACCCAGCTCGAGGGTGCGGTTCGCTACCGACGGGTGGGCGCGCAGCTGGTTGCGGTAGGTCTGCTTCGACGGGAAATCCATCAGCACCCGGTTCATTCGGTACTGCTCTTTGAGCAGCTGCTTCACCGACGGCCCATGCTCTTCGAGCAGCCGTTCGAACAGGCTCACGCCCAGCCCTTGAGCCTGCGCTTCCATTGACAGCACGGTCGCTGAAAGTTGCTGTGGATCTCCCGCGAGGATCACCGTCGGAGCTTTCGTGAACGCCACCAGCGCAGTCGGCTCGGTTGCCTGCGTCGCTTCGTCCAGCAACGCGACGTCGAACGACTCCCCCGACAACACGTGACCATCGAGCGATGCGCAGGTCGCGCAGATTACCTGCGATTGCGACAAGAGGCTGTTGACGGCTTTGCGCTCGAGCTTTCGGGCGTCGTCCATGAGCCGCTTCGCTTCGAACTGGGCTTCCCGGGCATTCGAGAAGCGTGCTCGGCTTCGGCCTTGGTTGCGTTGTCGGCGGGCATAGCCCAGCAGGTCGAACGCTTCATCGAAGAGCTCGCGCGCGAGGATTCTATCTGGGTGCTGCTCGACCAGGAGGTCGAGCGTGTGCTCTTGCAGGTGGGGCATCACCCGACCAGGGTGTCCGACCCGCACCGCGCTCAGTCCTTGATCCAGACAAAGCTCGAGCAGGTGGTCGACCGCCGCATTGCTCGCGGCCGTACAGAGCAGCCGCTTTCCTTTTGCAGCGAAGTGAAACGCAACCTCGGCCAGCACGGTGCTTTTCCCCGTGCCAGGGGGCCCGTGGACGAGAAAGAAGTCCTGCGCGGCCAACGCCATTGCCACGGCCTGCGTCTGTTCGGGGTTGAGCGGCCGCGTCGCCACGAAGTCCAACGGGCGCTCGAAGCGAGGTTCGGCGCGCCCCAACAGCACTTCGCGGCGCTGGCGCAGCACTCCATGCTCGTACCCTTTGACCTTCAGCACCGCGCAGCGGATTCGGTCGTAGGTGACTTGATTGGCGAGCTTGTCGAGCCTCAGCCTCCCTTCGTTGACCCACGGTGGCGGCGGCTTGTCGAAAGCGACCTGAATCTGTTGCCGGCTGGCGCGGGTGACCAAACCGCTGGGCGCAAAGTCGACTTCGGCCTTTCGTGGCGAAACGCTGACCAAGTCTCCAGACGAGAACGAGTAGGGCAGCCACCGTCGGTCTGCGCGCACGAACGTCATCACCACGCGCCCACCGAGGCCAACCGACTCTTCCTTCGACTCGAGATCCAACAACACCAAACCCCGCGCTTCGAGCTCACCCAACGGCAGACTCTCGCGCTCGTCGGCGAGCCGCTTGGCCTCAGCGTCCCGCTCGAGCTGGAGCAGCTTCAGCAGTTGATCGAAGTGGCGCTCATCGCGGGGCATCGAAGGGCCCTATAGCTGATGCACTGCAACCGGCTAGGATCGCCTTGTGCTTGGCCTCGTCTTGACCGTTTTTGTCCTCGCGACCTCGGTGGTTACGGAAGCGAAGGAAATCGAAGTCCTCTTCATCGGCAACAGCTACACCCACGCCAACGAGCTGCCGTGGATGGTGCTCGCGATGGCCCGGTCGGAAAGGATTCCGATGCGGTACGAGCAGGTGACCGCGGGGGGCATGAGCCTCGAGCAGCATTGGGCGGAAGGAAAGGGTGAAGCGATTGCAAAGATCGCTTCGCGCAAGTGGACTTACGTGGTGCTGCAGGAACACAGCACCCGGCCGCTGGACGAGCCCGCCAAGCTCAGCGAATTCGTCAAGCTGTTCGACGCGAAAATCAGGGCCAACGGCGCGCGAACCCTGCTCTACGTCACCTGGCCTCGCAAGAATGCGCCCGAAAACCAGGCGAAGCTCACCAAAGTGTTCTCCACCGTCGCCAAAGAGCTGGCGGTGACGATGGTTCCCGTCGGCGCTGCATGGGAACGCTCACAGAAAGAACGGCCCTCGGTCGAACTCTACGACGAGGATGGAACGCATCCCTCGCCCTTCGGCACCTATCTTTCTGCGCTGGTATTTCATCAAGCGATTCACGGCATGCAGCCGAAGTCACCTCCGCGGAAGATCTCGCTGATGGGCACCGTGCTCGTCGACTTCGAGGTCACCGATGCGGGCCCTGTGCTCGAGTTGATCCCCTTCTTTCAGAAGATTGCTGGCCGCTGATTTAGGCGCCTGGCAGCAGATCAACGCGATGACGCAGCGTTGGGGCGTTAGAAAGGTCTTAACGACATGCCGCGCTCACTCTTGCTCTTCTCGATGTTATTTCTGGCCTCGTGCAAGGCATTTTTCCCCGCCCCTTTGCCGATGAGATCGACGTTCGATTCAGTGTCGGGGAAGACGCCCGCCAAGTGCCTGATGGTGTTGCTGCCGGGGGCGGGCGACGTCGCCGAAACGTATTCTCAACAGGGCTTCGTCGAAGCCATCTTGCGAAGCGGCGCCTCGGTGGACGTGGTCGCCGCGAACGCCACCCTTGGCTATTACCTTCGAGGCATTGCACCCGACCAAATCGAGATCGATGTGGTCGCGCCGTTGCGCAAACGGGGGTATGCGCAAATCTGGATTACCGGCATTTCG
Source organism: Archangiaceae bacterium (assembly GCA_031406375.1). Taxonomy (GTDB): domain Bacteria; phylum Myxococcota; class Myxococcia; order Myxococcales; family Myxococcaceae; genus JAGSPQ01. The sequence continues at coordinate 9,464 of JANOHG010000881.1, forward strand.
ATGGGTGGATTTGGAGCGCTGCATTACGCGCAATTCTTCCCCGAGCACGTCAATGGGATTCTCACGCTTGCTCCGTACCTGGGCGATCTCTCGCTCGGAAACGAGATCCGAAGCGCGGGTGGGCTGAAGAAGTGGACGCCAGACCCTGCCGCGGCGATTTCCGAAGCCAACTACCAGCGTCAGTTGTGGAGCTGGCTGCACAACCTCGTCACCGGAAAACAGCAGGGGCCAGCGATTTACATCGGCTACGGCGACCAGGATGCGCTGGGTGAGCAAAACGCACTGCTCGCTGCTGCGCTTCCAGCAGACCACGTGTTTCACGCACCTGGGGGGCACGATTGGCAGCCCTGGCGCGCGTTGTTGCAGCAGTTTCTGCGCAGCTCGGAGTTTCGGCAGCGCTGCACGCCCTGACAGCGAGAACAAGGTGTCTTGTTGAAATTCGGTTGGCTTGCGGTGGTGGTCACAACCACGCAGGCTTGCTGCGCTGTCGGGTACGGTACGCAACAGCGTTTTGCCGCACCTGCTGCCGCGTGGCCGCGAGCGCCAGCTCTTGATTGACACTGACCAGAGAGAAGACTTGGCTCTGCCCAGGCCGGCTCGGGAGATTCCATGTTGCGATCAGTGTGGCCGGTGGTTGTGCTGTTGGGAGCGTGTGTCGTTCGACCCGCCCCAATCGCCGACGCGGGCGTGCTGTGTGGTGCGGATGAGGTGATTTGCGGCTCGGTCTGTGTGAACAAGGTCGCCGATCGCGCGAACTGCGGAGCCTGCGGGAACCGGTGCGCCGATGATGCCGTCTGCTCGATGGGCCAGTGCTCTTCGAGCTGCGGAACCGGCACAACGAGCTGCCAGGGCTCATGCGTGGATCTGCAGATCAACAGCCGAAATTGCGGCAGCTGCGCTTCAGCCTGTGACTCGAACAAGGCCTGCGTGGCTGGCAACTGCCAGTGCCCATCGGGGTTCAGCTTTTGCAACGGCCAGTGCATCGACACCCTTGCGGACAAGACAAACTGTGGAGGCTGCAACACCCGGTGCCCCTCAGCAGAGAAGTGCGTCAACTCGGCGTGCACGGTGACTCAGCCTTGTGGGCTCGAACAGAAGCAGTGTGGAGACGCGGGAATCTGCAGAGACGTGCTGACTGACAGTGCCCATTGTGGCGGATGCGGGGCCGCCTGCACGGCTGACAAGGTCTGCGTGAATGGAGGTTGCATGTGTTCCGGCAACTACGCTTCGTGCAACGGCAGCTGCGTGAGCCTTCAGTTCGACGTGCGCAACTGTGGTGGTTGTGGCAATGCGTGCGGCGCTGGCGAGGCATGCATTGGCGGAAGCTGCGCGGTTTCGTGTCAAGCCGGGCAGATTGCCTGCGGTGGGAAGTGTGCGAACACCGCCACCTCTCAGTCTCATTGTGGAGGCTGTGGCCTGGCGTGCGGTCCAACCCAGCAATGCATCAGTGGCGTCTGCCAGTCGTGCAATCCACTCACCACCGATTGCGACGGCGATGGATGGACCCAAGCGCAAGGCGACTGCTGTGACAACACCCTGGGCTGCGGCAACCCCGTCGCAGTGAATCCGGGTGCGGTCGAGCTGCTCAATAACTTTGTCGACGACAACTGCAACGGACTCGTCGACGCAGCAGATTCGGTCGATGTCGACAGCTGTGATTCAGCGCTGGCAACCAACTCGAGCGTGGCGATGGACTACGCGAGGGCAATTGGGCTGTGTCGCACCACGGTCGAAACTCCTGCCACTGCCCAGGCGAAGACGTGGGGGGTCATCTCTGCCGAGCTGTTGCACGCCGATGGAACGCCGCTGACGACGCCTCAGGCGAAATCGATTCGCCCGCGGTTTGGTCGAATTCCTCCGCTCGAAGGCGCGTCGCTGGCGGTGCTTGCCAGCGGCCAAGCGTCAGATGCAGTGCAGGTGATGCCAGGCCCCAATGGCGGCCCCGGGTCAAACCCATCAAGCAGTCTTGGCCATTCTGCCAACCTGGTCAGTTGCGGTGCAGCCGGGTGCATCAAGGATTGGTTGATGACGCCGAATCCTCCCTTGAAGTTGGCGAATCAGCTGCCGGTCGCTCCAATGTGCGGAAGTGGTGCAACCCAGGCGGGCGAGGCGAACGACTCGGTGATGGTGAAGCTGAGAATCCGGGTGCCGACGAACGCGCGGTCATTCTCGCTGTCGTCGTTCTTTTTCTCGGCCGAGTACCCCGAGTTCGTCTGCACCACGTTCAATGACCAGGTGCTGGTACTCGTCGATACCCCTGGAGGGGCAGCGAGCCCTTCGAATCCGGTCGACAAGAACCTGCTGACCTACCAGAGCGGAACGCAATCGTGGCCAATCGGCATCAACCTCGCGGGTGGCACGAGCCTCTTCCGGGTGTGCCAGAGCCAAGCTTCAAGCACGAGTTGCTGGGATACCAACGTGAACCTCCAGTCGTGCGGGCAGGGCGTGGCGCTGCTTGGCGGCACTGGCTATGAAGCGCCTCCTGGCGCCAACAGTTGCGTCAACGGAGGTGCGACCGATTGGCTCACGACGGTGGGCAACGTGCGGCCCGGAGAAATTGTCGAACTGAGGTTCGTCATCTGGGACGTCGGTGACTCAATCCTCGACAGCCTGGTGCTTTTCGACAATTTCAAGTGGGACGCTAATCCACGCACGCCGGGAACCTCGGGATAGCGCGAATTGTTCGTTTTTGGCGTAAGGTGCCGCCGCCAATGACTCTCAATTCCATCCTGTTGCTGCCGCTGTGTTTTACGCTTGGATGCCTCGCGGCCCCTCGGGAAGTCGAGACGACGATTGACCTGGGCGCGCAGCGGGTAGAAATCGACGTGCGGCTGCGCGACATCCGAACTTCGGGCTTCGATGAGCTGACTCAACTGCGGGTCCTCAATGAGGTTGGCCGATGGGATCCCCAGTGGATCAATGACCTGCCGTGGGCTCCGACGCCCAACCGCTTCGAATTTCTGAGCGATGCGGGCCGGCTCGACCTGGCGATGCACGCATCGATGACGAGGGCAGAGTTCGACCGGTGCGCGCGCTCGGGTTCCGATGCGGGCATCTGCGACGACTTTCCAATCGAGCTTGGCAAGTCGGGCTATTTCGTCAGGCCGCAGCTGCTCAGCGCGCGATCGCTGATTATCGATCCGAAGGCAAAAGCAAGCTGGCCGGCCGATGCGGGTCGGATCAGCTACCGGGTTGGCCTCAGTGCGCTCGAGGACCCGTTCATCGACAGTGGCCCTTCCCTTCAGCGAGGGTTTGAGCTGCACCAATCAGCACCAGAGCTCGCCGCCCAGACGCTGAAGAAGATTGAAGCGAGCGAAGAACTGTTCGTGCGTGGCTCGGTCTCTGATTGGCTCAAAGAGGTCGCCGCGCTCGAGGGTTGCATTGAGCAGCCCTGGTGTCGGCTTCGTCAGGAAGCGGTGCGCCGTGAACAGATGCGGCTGGTGCACAGCTATCTGCGCACGCGGCCCGAGGCAGGCGAGGGAATCCGGCCGCCCCCCAAGCGACACATCGACTTCCTGGGCGCTTCGTTCAGCCTGCTCAACCCGAAAGACAACCTGGCGCCGGTCGATGAGCTGCGGCTGCGCGTTCGGTATGACATTCAGCTCGAAGAGCTGCGCGAGCAGGGGTGGCTTTCATCGGACCTGCGCGCGTGGGTGTCCGTCTGTCGGCCAGACACGATGAAGAAGGCTTCGCACAAAGACTTCTGCGCGCGGCTGGGGGTTCGCCCCAAACGTTGAACGCACCGACTGTCGGGTCTTCCCTCGAGGCATGAGCCGACAAATTGCAGGGCGCGACCGACAACAGCGTTAGATTGCGGGCGATGCAGAGCTCAGAAGAAACGCAGCGTGTCAAAGAAGCGGGGCTGCCCCTGCGCAGCCTGGCGCTCGAGGTGCTTGACGGGCCCGACAAGGGCAAGGCGTTCACGGGAGAAGGTGAGCGGGTGACGGTGGGCACTGCGCTGGACAACGACCTGGTGCTGACGGACCCGACGGTGTCGCGGTACCACCTCGAGCTCGAGCGGTCGGTGGATAGGGTGAAGGTGTCGGACGTTGGAAGCACGAACGGCACGCTGACCGCTGGCGTCCTGCTGGGGCAGGGCGCCGTGCTCGCCGGTGCGCAGCTGAAGTTGGGCCACACCACCGTCAAAGTCGGTGACGGGCGCACCCTAACGCTCGAGCTGCACCAGGAAGAATCGTTTGGGCCGCTGAAGGGGCGCACCGCGGTGATGCGCCGGCTGATGACGAAGGTGGCGAAGGCCGCGCAAAGCGACATTTCGGTGCTGCTCAACGGCGAGACTGGCACCGGAAAAGAGCTGATTGCGCAGGCGCTGCACGAGCAGGGGCCTCGCGCGAAGAAACCTTTCGTCACTGTTGATTGCGGCTCATTGGCTCCGGGGTTGGTCGCCAGCGAGCTGTTTGGCCATGAACGGGGCGCCTTCACCGGCGCCGACCGGCGGCACACCGGGGCATTCGAGCGCGCGGAGGGTGGAACCGTTTTCCTCGATGAAGTGGGAGAGCTGCCGCAGGCGCTGCAGGCGGTACTGCTGGGTGTGCTCGAGCGGCGCATTTTCCGGCGGGTGGGTGGGCAGGACGACGTGGAAGTCGACGTGCGAATTGTTTCGGCGACGCACCGTGATTTGCGCGCCGAGGTGAACAAAGGCACGTTCCGGCTCGATTTATTCTATCGAATCGCAGTGGTGCGATTGCAGGTTCCTGCGCTGCGAGATCGTTCGGACGACGTGCCGATGTTGGTCGAACATTTCTTGCGTGCGGCCGGCCATGATGGCGAGGTCGAGGACCTCGTTTCGAACAAGGCGATGCAGGCGTTGCAGTCGCACCACTGGCCCGGAAATGTGCGCGAGCTGCGCAATTTGATCGAAGCGACGCTGGCGATGGGCGAGACGCCGCCGCTCGAGACGAACGAGCACCCAGCGCACGTGCCGCCGTCGAGCGCGCCTGTCAATGCAGCGGTGTTGCCGTACAAAGACGCTCGGTTACAGGTCCTTCATGGCTTCGAGAGCCGCTACCTGAAGACGTTGCTCGAGCGTGCGGACGGCAATG
>JANOHG010000894.1:0-3481 GCA_031406375.1 Archangiaceae bacterium
GTGATCGAACGGGCAACCGTGCTCGCGCGGGGCTCGGAAATAACCCTCGCAGACCTGCCCGCAGGCTTCGGAGGAGGCAGCCGCGGCTCGGAAGACGACCTCTCGAGCTTGCTTCACCTCAACTACGCGTCGGCGAAGAGGTTGGCGATCTCTGCTTTCGACAAGAACTACCTGCGAGGTCTGCTGCGAAACGCCGAAGGAAACGTCACGGTCGCGGCGAGCAAGGCGGGGCTCGACCGGTCGAACTTCCGACGCCTGCTGAAGCAGAACAACCTCACCTCGTCGAAGCCCGGCACCGGTGAGGAGCACGACGACGCGTGAAGGAATGGTTGGTGGCCCGCGCAAGGTGCCGTTGCAAGGTGCTTGACGGTCCGTCAGGGAGTCGGTAATCACCTCGGCGCGGTCGCTGGCTTCGTTGCGAATAAGCGGGAATAGCTCAGTGGTAGAGCATCGCCTTGCCAAGGCGGGGGTCGAGGGTTCAAATCCCTTTTCCCGCTCTCAAACCCCCGGATGTCTCGGGGGTTTTTGTTTTGGTGCCTGTTATTTGCCGTCCAGTTGCCGTGCGGGGGCCTTCGTGTGGTCCCCGTCCAGCAGGTTCACGTCCTCGCGCTTCATCTCGGGCGAGACGTGCGAGTAGCGCATCGTCATCACCACGGTGCTGTGCCCGAGCAGTTCCTGCACGTTCCGAAGCGGCACCCGAAGCTCGACGAGGTGGCTCGCGAACGAGTGCCTCAACGAGTGCATGGTCAGCCGTTTCGCCAACCCGGCCTTGGTGCAGATGCGCGCAACCAGCCCTTTCACGTTCTTGTGGTGCAGGGGCGTTCCGTCTTCGTGGCAGAAGACGTAGGCACCCTTCAGGTGACGGTGGGCCTTGAGCGCTGCGACAACCTCTCCGCTCAAGGGCACTTCGCGGTTTGACCCGCCCTTCGGTGGGCCTTCCAACTCGTTCCACCGCGTCGTTCGCACAATCAGCTTCCCGACTGTGAGGTCAACGTTGGCCCACTTGAGGCTGAGCAGCTCCCCGAGCCGGAGGCCCGTCTTCAGCGCCGTGATGATGAACGCCCGCCACTCGTTGGCGGTGGCACCAAGGAACCGCTGCACCTCGCCGAGTTCGAGGTACTCGTACTTCGCGTCCCACAACTTTCCCCCGGGGAACTGACGGATCTTGGGTGCTGATTTGATCCGGCCCCCTTCGACCGCAAGGTTCATCATCTTCCGAAGAACGCTGAGCAAGTTGTTCACCGTCTTCTTCGAGAGACCATCCTTGACCTTCGCGGCCTTGAACTTCTCGATCGCGGCTGCATCAATGCGATCGAGCGCCACCTTCCCGAAGGCAGGGAGGAGATGGTTCTTGAGCGACAACGTCTTGCTGTACAGCGCACTCGGCCTGTTGTTGTTGGTCGAGTAGACGAGAAACTCTTTTTCGTACTCAGCGACCGTTGGTGCCCTCGTCACCTCCTTGCCGTAGCTGCCATCGAGCAGCGAGTTGCGGAGCTGTCTTTCGTAATCTTCAGCGCTCCGCCGCGTTTGGACCGGGCTGACCTTCCGAATCCTCGTGCGCGTGCCATCGGGCAGATGAATGTCGATGTCCACGTACCAAAACTCCCTTTCCGCGCCCGCCTTCGGGTCGCGGCGTTTCTCTCGTCTCACGCTCATTGCTTCTTCTCCTTCGAGCGCGAAACACGACCTTGGCCCTGCGCCAGCCAAGCTACCAAGGCCGCCCGCGACAGGCGGATCTTCCTTCCGACCCTGCGGGCACCGGGCAGCTCTCCTCGACCGATGGCGTCGTAGATGGTCTTCCGGTTCACTCGGAGGAAGTCGGCGGCCTCGTTGACCGTCATCACCTCCTCGACTTCTGCGTCGTGCTGCTCGTCCACGGGCACCTCGTTGTTGGTGTTCATGCGCCCAGCAAAGCGATTGACCGAAAGACCCGAAACGGAACCAAACGACGCGGGACGGCCCCCGCAGAGTTCCTGTTCGATAGGACGTGCCCGAAGGCACGGGACGCGCTGGAACTGGGCGGGCTACGATTCCGCTGCATGGGCCAGCGCCGAAACCTTCCCAGCGTCGAGGCCGTGCGACAGAGGTTGCGCGACGCCGGGATCGACGACGATGCGCAGACGCGAGTGCTCAAACGGGTTCACAGATCTGGAGGTAGGCGCACCGCCACGAAGACCGCGAAGGCAGAGGCCCAGTCGCGCCAGAGGCTCGCGGCGGCTGCGATGAGTAGCCTCAGAAAACTCCGAGCGCACATTCCCGACGTGAAGACCCCATCAGACCTGTGCGCAATCGCGACCGCGCGGGCGTTCAATGCAGCGGTCGAGGCAGTGGCCAGTGTTCAGCGGACGCTGTTCGACCTCCGCGTCGCCGACATCGCTTCAGAACTTGCTGATCCCTCCGTCGCCTACGCGGGCAACGTCGCGGACTTGTTTCGGCGGCTGGAGCGCCACGTTCCTCGTGCGCTGCCCGGTCAGGTGTTCACGCTGCTGGAGTTCGCCGTTTGGGTCGGGGCACCGCTCGCCAAGGGTTACTGGCGCAAGACCTACGCGCCGAAAAGTGGCGACGAAGTCGAAGACGAGCGTGCTCGAGTCGATCGTCTTGAAGGGAATTTCTTGAAGATGCTTGAGCGGGACGCGGATCGGCAGGCTGTTCGATTGAAGAAGGGATCGACCCTTGCCCGAGCGGTGAACGGCTTTCCAGATAGCATCGGCAAAGGTCGCACCCTTCGGAAGGTGAAGACCGCAGAGGTAAAAGCGTAGAGCTGTCCACCCAGACCTGACTCGTCGATGTCAACGGAACCAATCGCGGTCCCCGATGCCCCGAGTGGTTCCGTTTCGCCGGTCTCCCTTTTCGATTCGATTCCTGCCCGAGGCAAGTCGCCTCACTGCGGAGGAACGAAATGAACGTCACATTGAAGTTGGCCCTGATCTCCAGCGGCATTCCCGCCTACCGGGTGGCGGCATCAGCGGGGCTATCTGAGAGCGCCTTGAGCCGCATCGTGCGGGGTCGCAGGCTCGCAACAGACGAGGAGCTGCGACTGATCGCGCGCGTATTGCGAGTTCCCGTCGCCGCACTCGCGCCTGCGCAAGCGCCCGCGCACTCCACGCCGTAGCCCAATCACAACTGAGCCGCAGCGCTGCACGGTCTTGCGGACGTGTGGCGGCGCTGCGGCTTCGAGTGAAACGAGATGGCTACTTTTATCACAGGCGAGAGCCTCTTACGCGGACGGGAATGGGTTCGCACCGCAGGCAGGGCGCGCGCTATCGCCGCGCTGAGAGCCGCCCGCGCCGCGTGGTGCGGCAGTTACAGCTACACCGTCTGGCAGGGTGGGATCAGCAGCACCGCCACCGGCACGCCCTTTCACCCGGGGTTCGGTATTCGGTACACGAGCGCGTGGCCGGAGTACACGGAGCAGTTGGACCAGTACGCCCGAACACGAGTGTTCCCCAAAGGCGAGGGCATCTACCTCGCGCACGGGTTG